>NZ_JAWOTP010000022.1:0-86500 GCF_033338935.1 Vibrio sp. Vb0598
AAGACCAACTTGCCGTCAACAATTTCAACTGTACCTTGGTCACTCGGCACAGATGCCGAGTCAATCGACAGCTTATCGCCATCAATATCGGTGTCGTTTGGCAGGACATCAATCGTGACAGCGGTATCTTCTTGTGTTGTGGCCGTGTCATCGTTTGCCACTGGCGCGTCATTCACTGGCGTCACATCGACGTTCACTGTGGTGGACTCCGATACCCCACCCGATGTAACGATGTAGGTAAAACTGTCTGCCCCGTGATAGTTGTCGTTTGGCGTGTAAGTGACACTGCCGTCCGGGTTGACCGAGACCGTGCCGTTGGCTGGGCCGTTATTGCTATCCAGCGACACCAATTTGTCGTCGCCTTCGAACGTGTCGTTACCTAAAACCTTGATGATGGTTGGTGTGTCTTCCACAACCGTCGCGTTGTCTGCCACGATGTCCGCCACAGGCGCTACTGTGAAGTTCACCGTTTGGCTAACGCTTTCGCCGCTTGGATCGGTGGCCGTAAAGGTCAGCGCTTCTGAGCCGTTCCAGTCTGCCGTTGGGCTAATGGTCGCAATGCCATTTTCAATCGAAACCAACACGTTGCTGTTGCCGGACACTGAAAAGTTCAGTGCGGAGTCGCTGTCTTTAAATGCGTCGTTTAAATCAATCGTGTAGATCGTAAAATCTTCTGCTAACACTTGATCTGAAATGACATTATCGACTGTTGGTGCATCGTTAACGCGATTCACAATCAAACTATCACTGTCGCTAACCGTTGGATTAACACCATCCGATACTGATGCGCTGATCGTTAGGTCTTTAAGGTTGAGTTCGTCGTTGTTAACCGCGTCAACACCCGCTTGAGTCAGTTTGACTTCATCGCCAACTAGCGCAAAGTAGCCGTTTGAGTTGTTTTCTAAAGAAACGGTTAATTGCTCTTCTGGCGTATCGGTATCAGCGACTTCCAACGTTGCCACTACCGTATCGGTACTCACTGCGTCTTCAGTGATACTTTCTACAGCATCGACCTTGATGGTTGGCGCATCGTTTACTGGGTTAACGGTAACGGCCACCTTCGCTTGGTCTGTCAGTGCACCATCGGTAACGGTGTAAGTGATTTCAGCATCACCATGGAAGTTCTCAGCCGGTGTGAACACCAGTTTTCCGTCAACGATCTCAACTGTACCTTGTGTTTCAGGTACGGAAGCCGATTGGATAGACAGCGTATCGCCATCAATGTCGGTGTCGTTTGGCAGGACATCAATTGTCACTGGCGTGTCTTCGTCAGTAACAGCGGTATCATCGTTTGCCACTGGCGCATCGTTCACTGGCGTCACATCGACGTTCACTGTGGTGGATTCCGATACCCCACCCGACGTAACGATGTACGTGAAGCTGTCTGCCCCGTGGTAGTTGTCGTTTGGCGTGTAAGTGACGCTGCCGTCCGGGTTGACCGAGACCGTGCCGTTCGCTGGACCGTTATTGGTATCGAGCGACACCACTTTGTCGTCGCCTTCAAACGTGTCGTTACCTAGGACGTTAATGATGGTCGGCGTGTCTTCCACAACCGTCGCGTTGTCTGCCACGATGTCCGCTACAGGCGCTACTGTGAAGTTCACCGTTTGGCTGACGCTTTCACCGCTTGGGTCGGTAGCCGTAAAGGTCAACGCTTCTGAGCCGTTCCAGTCTGCGGTTGGAGTGAACGTAGCAATACCATTGACGATCGCCACTTGAATGTTGCTGTTGCCAGAAACGCTGAAGCTCAGATCGCCATCCACGTTATCCACATCGCTGAAAGCGGTATTTAGATCGATGCTGTATGGCGTAAAGTCTTCCGCCAAGGCTTGGTCTGCAATGTTGCTTTCAACCATAGGCGTGTCGTTCACCGCATTCACGGCGACGTTGACCGTAGCTTGGTCAGTCAGTGCACCATCGGTGACGGTATAAGTGATTTCGGCATTACCATGGAAGTTCTCAGCCGGTGTGAACACCAACTTGCCGTCAACAATCTCGACTGTACCTTGGTCACTCGGCACAGATGCCGAGTCAATCGACAGCTTATCGCCATCAATATCAGTGTCATTTGGCAGGACATCAATCGTCACTGGCGTGTCTTCGTCAGTAACAGCTGTATCATCTTTTGCCACTGGCGCATCATTGACTGGCGTCACATCGACGTTCACCGTGGTGGACTCTGATACCCCACCCGACGTAACGATGTAGGTGAAGCTGTCAGCCCCATGGTAGTTGTCATTCGGCGTGTAAGTGACGCTGCCATCCGGGTTGACCGAGACCGTGCCGTTGGCTGGACCGTTATTGGTATCCAGCGACACCACTTTGTCGTCGCCTTCGAACGTGTCGTTACCTAAAACCTTGATGATGGTTGGTGTGTCTTCCACAACCGTCGCACGGTCAGATTCAATATCTGCCACAGGCGCCACTGTGAAGTTCACCGTTTGGCTAACGCTTTCACCGCTTGGATCGGTGGCGGTAAAGGTTAGGGTTTCTGAGCCGTTCCAGTCCGCGGTTGGAGTGAACGTAGCAATGCCATTGACGATCGCCACTTGAATGTTGCTATTACCAGAAACGCTAAACGTTAACTCACCATCGGCGTTATCCACATCACTGAAGGCCGTATTCAGATCGATGCTGTATGGCGTAAAATCTTCCGCCAAGGTTTGGTCTGCAATGTTGCTTTCAACCACAGGCGTGTCGTTCACCGCATTCACGGTGACGTTGACCGTTGCTTGGTCAGTCAGTGCACCATCAGTAATCGTGTAAGTAATTTCAGCGTCACCATGGAAGTTCTCAGCCGGTGTGAAGACCAGTTTGCCATCAACGATCTCAACTGTGCCTTGTGTTTCAGGTACGGAAGCCGATTCAATCGACAGCTTATCACCATCAATATCGGTGTCGTTTGGCAGGACATCAATCGTCACTGGCGTGTCTTCGTCAGTAACGGCATTGTCATTGGTCGCCACTGGCGCATCGTTCACTGGCGTCACATCGACGTTCACCGTGGTGGACTCTGACACCCCACCGGAGGTGACGATGTAGGTGAAGCTGTCTGTACCGTGGTAGTTGTCATTCGGCGTGTAGGTCACGCTGCCATCCGGGTTGACCGAGACCGTGCCGTTCGCTGGACCGTTATTGGTATCGAGCGACACCACTTTGTCGTCGCCTTCGAACGTGTCGTTATCTAAGACCTTAATGATGGTTGGCGTATCTTCCACAACCGTCGCTTTATCTGCCACGATATCCGCCACTGGCGCTACTGTGAAGTTCACCGTTTGGCTAACGCTCTCGCCGCTTGGATCGGTAGCCGTAAACGTCAGCGCTTCTGAGCCGTTCCAGTCTGCCGTTGGAGTGAACGTAGCAATCCCATTGACGATCGCCACTTGAATGTTGCTGTTGCCAGAGACGCTAAACGTTAACTCGCCATCCACGTTATCCACATCGCTGAAAGCGGTATTCAGATTGATGCTGTATGGGGTGAAATCTTCCGCCAAGGTTTGGTCTGCAATGCTGCTTTCAACCACAGGCGTGTCGTTCACCGCATTCACGGTGACGTTAACCGTCGCTTGGTCAGTCAGTGCACCATCGGTCACGGTGTAAGTGATTTCAGCGTCACCATGGAAGTTCTCAGCCGGTATGAAGACCAGTTTGCCATCAACGATCTCAACTGTACCTTGTGTTTCAGGTACGGAAGCCGATTCAATCGACAGCGTATCACCATCAATATCGGTGTCGTTTGGCAGGACATCAATCGTTACTGAGCTATCTTCCTCTGTAATTGTTGTATCATTAGAGGCAATAGGCGCATCGTTAACTGAGTTTACTGTTACCGAAACTTGGGCTTCATCCTCTAACTCACCATCTGAGATGGTGTAGCTAATCGTTGCATTACCGTTGAAATTTTCAGCCGGAGTGAAAACAAGCTTACCATCGATAATCTCAACGATACCTTGCTCTTCTGGTACAGAAGCAGAGGTAATGATTAAATCATCACCTTCAATATCACTGTCGTTAGCGAGCACATCAATTACAACCTGGGAATCCTCGTCAGTTTGAATCGCATCATTAGTTGCTATTGGCGCGTCATTAACAGGCGTAATATCTAAGTTAGCAGTGCCATTAATAACACCGCCACCGCCATCGTTATCAATAATGTCATAGGAGAATGACACTTCAGTGTCATCATCAGCCTCTGGAATGTAAGTCCAAGATCCATCGCTGTTATCAATTAAGGTGCCATTCCCACTCTCAATAGTGACGTTTGTAATGACAAGAGTATCGGCATCATCAATATTGACATTAGATAGTAATTCTTCAGTAGTTATCGTGATTGGATCGCTATCTTCCTCAACAGCGCTTAATGTCACTGGAGAATTAGTAAGTGGCTTACTTGAGCCATCCCCACTTGTCTCGATACCTGTTGTGAAGAAGTCATTTAAGGTCAACGCTTGAGTTTCAGATAAGCCGAGGGATTCTAAGCCAATAGTTTCAAAGTTTGTTGAGGCTAGCACTTCAGTACCATCTCGTACAATCGTGGCACTATTTTGCAAACTGGAGCCACTATTTTCACCCGCTGCAGGTGCGAGTTCTTCATCAATAGCAGAAGGGTCTTGACCTTGCTCAATAGCACTAATAATCTGTGCTACATCGTCTGAAATATCTTTTAAACCTTGCTCTTGAGCAAGCTGAATTTTCAGGTCTTGAGGCGCAGCATCTGTCATTGCCACTATCACTTCACCTGGTAGAGGCTGCTGTCCTTCTGCAAGGACTCTCAGCTGCCCATCCAAACCTATTACGACGACTTGATTACCGAGTGGCACTAATGCTGTACGATCCATATAAACCTTAACCCTAAATAACTGTCAAGTTTTTGACTAACAATACTAATTTGCTATATATTGCCCGAATATATAGTGCAATAACAGCAATTTGATGCTCAATAAAGTAATTATGTGTCATACATCAATAAGAATCCAGATGCATAAGTGTTTTATTTTATTAAAATCTGGACACTCGTTTCTAGCCATTACCTCCATCTTTAATTTGAGATCTTAATTCAAGTTTTAGGCAGATTTAGTAGGTTGATTTATCAAAATTGAAACAAATGAACAGCGAATCAACAGGTTACTTCATCGCATATTAATGTTATTGTGCGCTAAATTATTGACGCCCTTATAAGTATTCCACTTATAAGCCCTATCACCTCGAGAATTTTTACCATTATCTAGGAGAATCACAGTGAAGTGGACTCGTGCCAACGCCTTTTGTATTGGTATGTTCACCGCTAGTCATGCGTTTGGGCAAACGCTAGAGCAAGCGGTTGAAAACACATTAAAAACCAATCCTGACATCAAAAGTGCGTTCAATGAATTCGTTAGCAAGCAGTATGTGAATGAAGCATCTGGTGGTGCTTACCTCCCATCCGTAGACTTAGATGCCGGTATCGGTTACGAAGGAATCAAACCCGCAGAGTCAGGGCGAGATTCAACCGACCTGACAAGAAAAGAAGCCACCGTGACACTAACCCAGCTAATATGGGATGGCTCAGCGACACTTAATGATATGGATCGAACAGCAGCTGATGCTGAATCGGTCCGTTATCAACTTCTAGCTGATGCCCAAGACACCGCTCTAGAGGTCGCGAAAGTTTATTTAGACTCAGTAAAAGCTTATGAAATTCTTACACTTTCCGAGAATAACTTGAAAGTGCATAAGAAGATCTATGAAGACATTAAAAAGCGAGTTAACTCAGGTATCGGTTCTACAGCAGACCTAACCCAGGTAGAGGCTCGTTTAGCAAAGGCTCACGGTAACTTGGTGGCAGCTCAGAACAACTTATATGACAGCCACACCACCTTTACACGCCTTGTCGGACAGTCACCACAAGGATTGATTTTCCCAAGAGCGGACCAAAACTTTATTCCCTACACCATCGATGAAGCGATTGACTTGGCATTCGAGTCACACCCAGTAATCAAAATCTCGGTAGCTGATGTGGACTCTGCAAAGTTCCAATACAAGCAATCTAAGGGAGCTTACTACCCAACGATATCGGTAGAAGCGGCTCAAACATGGCGTGATGATGCAAGCGGTATTGAAGGAAGCAGCGAAGAGACAACAGCGATGTTGCGCATGCGTTACAACCTCTTTAACGGTGGTAGTGACGTAGCCAACGCTGAAAGTTTTGCCTACCAACTAAATAAAGCAAAAGACTTAAGAGAACGTGCATACCGCCAAGTCGAAGAAGGTCTTCGTCTATCTTGGAGTGCGTTAGATTTAACACTTCAACAAAAAGAGTTCCTAGCGGATCACGTAGATTCGGCCTCTGAAACTGTCATCGCCTACGAAAAGCAGTATCGCATTGGAAAACGCACTCTGCTGGACTTGTTAAATACTGAAAACGAACTTTTCGAAGCGAGAAAGAACTACTTGGATGCTCGATACTCAGAGCAGTACGCCAAGTACCGCGTTATGAACGCGACTGGCCAATTGTTAAATGCCTTGCGTGTCGATGTACCTACAGAATGGAATGAAAAGGTGGAGTACTGATCATGAAACCAGTGAAGATTCTATTTGCATTGGGTATGCTCGCCATCACTCAACACGTTGTTGCTGAAGACGAATATGAGTATCGTCCTGTACCAAATGCAGAACAAATAGCAGATTTGCAAGATGACGATAACGATGGTGTCATCAATGCTCGAGATATGTGCCCAGGTACACCTGAAGGCTCAGAGGTCGACAACGACGGTTGTGGAGAATACATTAAAGCATCAGATAACATGCAAGTGCGGATACTTTTTGCTAACGACTCTGATGAGATCAATCCAGTCTTCAGAAGACAAGTCCGAGAGCTTTCCGACTTTTTAAAAGAGTACCCTACTACTTCGATAGAGCTGCACGGCTATGCTAGTAAAGTTGGTGGTTCAAAGCATAACCAAGATCTTTCTGAAAGACGAGCACGCAATGTCCGTGAAGCCCTACTAAGCTACGACATCGAACCGAGTAGAGTCCGCATTGTTGGTTTTGGTGACACTCACTTAGCACAGCAAGGGACCGATGAAGTCAGCCATGCTTTAAATCGTCGAGTAACCGCATCAGTCGTTGGTTACAAAGGCGAGATAAAAAGAGAGTGGACAATATTCACAACTCTTCCAGAAAGGTAAAGTACCTGTTTTTGTTTGCTCTGCAAGCACAAAGCAAACAAAAACGAGTGAATACTTAACCTCAGAAAAGGAGCTTCGGCTCCTTTATTTTTACTCATTTCGACAACCGTATTATGCTTTAGGAATCGGCACTTTAGTGTTACTCTAGCCACGTCATAACAACGAGAGTTTTGAAATGAGCAAACTTACATCAGATATCCAAGCGAACCTTGACCTTTTTGTTGCAGAAACGAAAGAAAACCAATTGGTTTGGGGTCTACGCAATGAAGAAGGTTGGCTATCTTGCGATTCAACTGAATTCGAAAACAGCGAAGTCATGCCTTTCTGGTCTTCTAAAGAAGATGCAGAAGCACATAATGTTGAAGAATGGGCAGATTTTACTGTACTAGAAATCCCATTAGATATCTTTGTTGAAGATTGGCTTTTGACTCTTGCTGAAGATGGTGTTCTTGTTGGAACTAACTGGAACGATCAGTTAGAAGGCAAAGAAATGGAGCCTCAAGATCTAGCAAAGCTTTACATTGATTAAAGATTTCTGACCTCAACTTTATGTTGAGGTCTTTCTTTTTTATGCCTCTTCTTTCAATATCTCGACCAAGTGCATAGTTTTACTACTCTTTTTCTTAGTACACCCAACTTAATCACAACGCTGATGCGTTAAAAGCGCTATGATAACTCAACTTTAAAGGCACCTTAAATTAAAGGCTCGTTTAAACATGCGCGTGCTCTATCCCTTGCTTGCGTCACTTTTGCTCACTCCAGTATATGCAAGCGACACTCAAGATATTGAACCAAACCAAAATATCACACAGTGGCACTCTGTCTACCAAACCACACTACGAAGCAACCCTGAGTCGGCATTGAGCATGCTTCAAGATCGCTACCATACAGCGAAATCGGACAGCGAAAAGCTCTACGTAAGTGGATTGATTTATGAATATATGTCAAACATAAATCAGCCTTACTATGGCAGCAGTCAAGTCTTAGACAACCCTTTTTCTCAATTAGAATCAGAATATATTCTTGCGTTAAATGAACGTAAGCATGGTAGTTACGAGGCCTCAGTAGATAGCTTTTCTTCTTTGCGACAGACAATGAAGAAAATATCCGATTCCGAAGGCAAGGCTCTGATGAACTATCAACTTTGTTATACGCTGAATCAACAAGGTCGTTATCACAAAGCAAACTTTTATTGCTCATCCTTAGAGAGCCACTTAAATCATAAGCATCAAGAAAACTTCCCTGTTGATCTTGCTTTGCGCGTGGTAGCAAATAACTACAATTACCGCGGTGACTATGAAAAAGCCTTAAGTTTGTATCGACAGTTGATGGCCAACATGTCGACGCAAAGCGATCCTTCAGGGATTTACAATGACGTCGGCAATTTACTTGCAGAGCTGGGGCAATTTGAACAATCAGAGCAATATCTCATTCAAGCCTTACTGGTTCGCCAAGATGAAGGGACACCTCTTGAAGTTGCGCAAGTCGAACATAGTCTAGGAGCGATGTACAGAAAATCCAAAGAACTCGATAAGTCCATCAGCCACTACAAAAATGCATTAACGATTCTCGAACAACTTCATTATCCATACGGGCAAGGGTTGACCTATTTAGGGTTATCTGCTGCTTTGGCCGATTCTGGGCAATTGGATACCGCGGTAGATTACATTGGAAGAGCATTAAACATTGCCCAAACTTATGAGAATACGCACCTTGAAACAGAGGGTCATTTGGCTGCTGGATTGGCATATTTAAAGAACCATACACCCGAAAAATCGATTGAACACGGTACAATTGCGTTAAGATTAGCGGTAAAAAACGCTAGGCCCTTATTGCAAGCGCAAGCCCAATTACTCCTCTCAAAAGCATACCAAGCTCAAAATGATTACAAAAAGGCGCTGGAGCATCACAAGGCCTTCTCGACGATTGAACTAACGAACCGAGACGCGAGTAATATCAAGGCGTTAGAGGCACTAGATCTCACTAAAAAAGAGTATGAATATGATCTACAAGTCGCGCAGTTGAACAACGAAACTCTTCTAAGTCAGTATCAGTTTGAAAAACTCACAGACCAACAACGCACTTATAATTTTGTTGTTTTCTGTTTATTGCTTCTCCTCGCTCTGGCATTGATGATTCAGCGACAAACACGCTTAAAAGCCAAAATAGACAGCTTAACGTGTGCATTAAACAGAGCGGCAATTATAGAGACGATTAAAAGCCAAACCTCCAAAGCGGAAGGAGACTTCCGCTACGTTCTAGCATTAATCGATCTAGATGACTTTAAGGCGATTAATGATCAGTATGGTCATCCAACTGGCGACTTAGTACTACAACAGGTGTGCAAAGCGCTTAAAGCTAAACTTAATAAGGGAGAGTACTTGGGTCGTTTAGGTGGAGAAGAGTTTATCTTGCTATTGAAAAACGTCGATGAGATTGACGTTCCCTTTAGAATACAAAGTCTGCATAAAACAATTTCAGAAAAGAGTGTACATTCGCTTAATAACCATCAATTGAATATATCTGCGAGTCTGGCCTATCTATCAACCTCAATGCCACTCACCAACTTTGATGAGCTCTATTCGATATTAGACCAAGCGTTATACAATGCTAAGAAGCAAGGAAAAAACTCCCTTGTGGACGCATACAACGAGCCGATCAGTTTAAGTGCTGAGTATATTCTCTAATAAAGCCAAACCACCAGCGTAGTGGTTTGTTATAGGTGGAAGCATCAGTAAGCCATTCAGATGCAACACCATCATCAAGGAGTCTTTGTGCCCAGGGCAAGAAAAAACATTCAGTCTCTAGAGCGAGGTTTTCTAATCCTCGAGTTGCTCTCGATGAGTGAGTCTCCCCTATCATTACAGACGATCAGTAATGCGATCCAGTTAAATAAGACGACTGTTCACGGGTTACTTGCGACTCTACACTCTCTTGGATATGTATCCAAACACAACCATAGCTACAGCCTAGGGTTTAGATGCTATGAACTGTCTAAGCCGATTGAACAAAAAAACGAAGCTATCCGACAACATTTTGTTCCATTGCTGAAAAAAATGGCCCAAGTGACTAACAACACAGCTTACCTCGCTGTACAAAGTGGCGCTAAAGAGTACTTGTATATCGATGCTATAGAGCAGGATAACCCTCTTACTATCCGTAGCCCGAGAGGGAAACGAGAAGGACTCACAACATCTGCGATCGGCAAAGTTTTTCTTAGTTTTGATGATGAGCTTCGTCGAACATTACGCCTTGAAAACCAAATATCCCCCACGTTAGAAACTGAACTTAATCAGGTTGTATTATCAGGTTACGCACTCGATTTAGAAGAGGCAGAGCCAAACCTCAATTGCTTAGCGATCCCCCTTTACTTGGATGGTAAAGTCGTTGCTGTTGCAGGTGTTAGCGGTGCTGCCTCCGAACTGACGGTCACTAGGCTAAAACACTTTGCCAGCATCTTTCTCAAATTTTAAGATTTGACAATGTCGAATCCTAGGCCATTTTTATACTGTTTTGATTACATGCTTATACGTCGCCTCTAATATGGTCGTTGTTCAACTCAACAACGTAGGAGAAGCGATGTCTACTGTATTAATCACCGGCGCTAACCGTGGCTTAGGCTTGCAATTTGTCCGCCACTACCTTGGAAAAGGTTGGCAAGTTATCGCAACTTGTCGTTCACCAGAAAATGCTAAGCAGCTCAATGAACTAGTAACCCAATCTAATCAACTTCAACTGATGGCTCTAGACGTCACTAACCAACAAGATATCGATCAGTTAGCCACTCGATTAGCGGATCGTCCGCTCGATCATTTAATTCTGAATGCAGGTGTATTAGGCGAAGAGTGTGCAACGCTTGGCGAAATGACCCAGAAAAAATGGCTAGAAGTACTAAACATAAATACCGTTGCACCTGCCCTGCTAATTCAAGCACTACAAGACAACGTTGCGAAAAGTCAGCACAAAACCATCGTGGGAATCTCAACCCGAGTTGCGAGTTTAAGCGATAACAGTTCAGGTAACATGTACAGTTATCGAGCATCTAAAGCAGCGCTTAATCAGGTTCTAGTATCAGCAGCACGCAATCTCGAATCGCGAGGAGTAAAAACTGTCGCAGTTCATCCCGGCTGGGTAAAAACCGATATGGGCGGTGAGGACGCAACCTTTTCTGCCGAGGAAAGTGTTGCAGGCATTGTTTCGGTCGCAGAACAACTAACACTTGAGCTATCCGGAAGCTTCCGCGTATTTGATGGCTCTACAATCGAATGGTAACTGATCTCTAAATGACGTCTCCCGGCCAAATTGAAGGCCGGGAGAATACAGTAAACTAATAGGCCAAAAAGATAAAAGCTCGCACTATCGTCAGACAAGCGAGCCGTTATCGTCTATGGTGTTGTACTACCGTCAAACGCTGAGGAAGTCAGCGATTGCAGAGGTGTCATTTAGGCAATGATTTCCCGTGAAACTCACTCAATCATCCCACTCAGGCGCTAGCCCTTCAGGGTTTACTTCGCGGCCATTTCTTTCCAACGCATCTATCTTAGCAATCGCCTCTTCACTCAGATTAAGTTCAAGTGCTTTCAGGTTACTTGCCAAATTCTCTCGTTTAGTTGAAGACGGGATCACCGCGTAACCTTTTGACAGCGCCCAAGCAAGCGCGACTTGAGCTGGCGTGGCCTGATAGTCCTCAGCAATACCTGCAATAGTTGGGTCCCCAAGTACTTTCCCATATGCCAAGGTCATGTAAGACGTTACCTGAATATCGTTTTCCTGCATGAAGCTGACCAACTTACGATTTTGCAAATAAGGGCTAAGCTCGATTTGGTTAGTAACAATATTCTCTTTACCGACCACTTCTATCGCTTGTTGCAACAAGTCAATATTAAAGTTGGATACGCCAATATTACGGGTTAACCCTTGCGATTTAGCTTCAAGTAATGAAGCCATGTATTCGTTCAAGTTATTGTTATTGCCAGGCCAGTGGATCAAGGTCAAATCCACATAATCTGTATTTAGCTTTTCTAAGCTCTCTTTTAGACTTGGAATGAGTTGTTCCGTGTTCATGTTATCAACCCAGATCTTGGTCGTAATGAATAGCTCATCACGTGCAATACCGGACTGTGTCAATACTTCACCGATTTCTGCCTCATTACCGTAAATCTGTGCAGTATCAATTACGCGGTAACCCACTTCTAACGCATTACGGACTGAATCCTTAACTACTTCACCCTCTAAACGAAACGTGCCGACGCCAAATGATGGTACTTTCATCTAAATCTCCTGAATTATCGATTTTATAGTTGATTCGAAGCAAAACTTTACGCCGCAAGAAACTTTCCGTAAAGTTAACAATACTCAAATCTAATTTGAAATATATTCAACAATGAAAGCTACTCTAGATGAAATGCGCACCTTTATGGCCGTGGTCGATACGGGTTCAATCAGCTCTGCGGCTGAACTGTTATCGATGACCGTCTCGGCGGTGAGTCGATCGGTATCTCGGCTAGAAGCCAAACTCGAAACGACCTTGTTAAATCGCACAACCCGTAAGTTAGATGTTACTAATGAAGGAACGATATACCTCGATAAAGTCAGACATATTGTAGAAGCAGTAGAGAATGCCGAAGCACAACTGAAAAGCCAGAAATATAAGCCTTCTGGCCTCCTACGAATAAACGCAGCTACCCCCTTCTTACTGCACGTACTAACGCCGCACATTGCTAAATATCAGAGCTTGTATCCAGAAGTCGAAATCGATCTCAATTCCAATGAGGAAAATATTAGCCTTTTGGGAACAAAAACCGATATTGCTTTTCGTATCGGTGAGCTACAAAACTCAACCATGCGCGCGATATTTCTTGGTAAAAGTCGGATTCGAATCGTCGCGAGTCCAGAGTATTTAAGACAACATGGTACTCCAACCTCAATAGATCAGTTACTCAATCACAAGCTACTTGGATTCAACAAGCCGGAGTATCTTAAGGAATGGCCGATCATGGATGATAAGAACAAACTTCTGCGTATTATGAGTAGCCTAAGATCTGATAATGGCGAGACGCTAAGATGTTTAGCCTTACATGGTGCGGGGATAGCTTGCCTGTCTGACTTTATGACCTACTCTGACCGACAAGCTGGTCGCTTAGTGGGCGTGCTTAGTGAACACACGCATAATGTCGAACAGCCCGTTCATGCGGTGTATTACAAAAATGCCAGTACCTCACGCCGGATCAGCTCTTTTATTGACTTCATCAAGCAAGAAATCAAGGTAGAGAACCACCAGTTCCTTTAAAGACCACCGCTGTTTGTGGCAAAACACTTTTGTCTTTTTGCCGCTTTTTCTCACAACAAAAATCTCATAGTGTCCTGAATATCAGGGAGGCACCTTGCCTCCTAGTACTCACAGTAATAGTCAGGCTTCATAATGCATAAAGATTTAAGTAACAGATTCACCATCGGGGTTGAGCTCCCCCTAGATAATGACTGGACCCAAGAAGGCCAAAAAAAACGCCTGCTCCAACGAAAACCGTTCGGCGTACCAGACATGAGTGCACATAAACAGCGTATTATGTTAGCCGATAAGTTAGGCTTTAACGTAGCGTGGGTGAGAGATGTCCCGTTGTACGACCCTAACTTTGGAGACGCGGCACAAATTTATGAACCGTTCAGTTATCTTGGCTATCTCTCTGCGTGCACCGACAACATTCTACTAGGGACAGCAGCGATAGTATTACCGTTAAGACAACCTTGGCTAGTGAAAAAAGCCGCTGCGACCATCAACGAGTTAAGTGGTGACCGCCTGATACTCGGTGTGGCTAGTGGAGACCGCCCTAGTGAATATCCCGTTTTTAATGCCAACTTTGACAGCCGTAGCTCAGCTTTTCGAGAAAGTGTAGAGATTTTGAAAGATACGCAAAATGATAAACTGGGTAACGATCTACAGTTATTACCCGAGTTTGCTGATATTCCTATCTATGTCGCAGGGTTAGCGCAGCAAAGTCCACAATGGATAGGAGAAAACCTAGACGGCTGGCTCGCCTACCCAGGCACACCTGATGATCATGAACACCGCGTTGCACTTTGGCGCTCCGTAGCGGGAAACAAACCCTACGCCAGCTTTATTCATCTTGATTTAGTCGATAACCCAAATGCACCAGTCGTTCGGCATCATTTTGGTATCCAGGCCGGAGTCAATGGCTTGAGCGATGAGCTAGAAAAAATGCAAGAAGCAGGAGTCAACCACATCGGGTTGCATTTCCGTCGTAATAGCCAACCAATTGAGAAATCAATGGAACAGATCGCTCAGTACGTGTTGCCACGCTTTAACTAAGATCAAATAAAAATATGTGCCACCTTACTAAGGGGTGGCACGCTAGGCTTGGCACTTGGGAAAATAAAAGATGCAATAACGACAAAACTCTTTTGTTAAAACAACAACAATAGAGTTATCTTAAAGTAAGTCTTGGTTGAATAAAGTCGATGAACGCGGAAATACGCTTAGAGACTGAAGAAGATTTGTAGAACACAGCATTGACCTGTTCTCGTCCAGTATTTGTGATTTTTTCCGATTCAAACAATGCCACTAACCGTCCAGAATCAAGATCATCTTTCACCATAAAGCCAGATAAACATGCAATGCCATTCCCTGCCAACACTAACTGTCTAACCGTTTCACCACTGCTGGATAGGATATCAGGCTCTATCATCTCAAACCCTCGTAATGGCCACTGATTTAACACTTTAGCGCCAGAAAAACCGATCAAGTTATGACTGCGCAAATCGCTCACCGCTTCAGGGAAACCTCGTTTAGATAAATAACCAGGCGTGGCAACGATAAATAGTGGGCTTGTTCCTAAAGGTTTAGCATGCAGTGTTGAATCCGATAATCGTCCAATACGTATCGCCACATCGGTTCTTTTTTCCAATAGATCCACAAAACCCTCATTAGAGGTAAGATCGAGTTGAATATCAGGATAAGCCTCTTTAAATGGCTGAATTAACGGCACGAGTTGATGTAAAACAAATGGGCTAGCGGCATCAACTCTTAAGCGCCCCTTGGGTAATTCACCTCGTGTGATGATCTCTTCTTCAGCTTGCTGTATTTGTAGTAAACCTAAGCGAACCGCTTCAACAAACTGATGCCCTTCCTCAGTAACTTCCACTCTGCGTGTCGTGCGATTCAGCAAGGTTACCCCCAACTGTGATTCAACTTTACTAACCGCACGAGATACCCTAGCGACTTGAATACCTAGTGCATCAGCAGCGGAAGAAAATCCACCACTATCCACAACTGCCATAAGAATCTCTAATTCATCTGATCGGGTTAACATTTCATCCCCTTTCTTAACTGCGCACTTTCATCATTTATAACAAAAGTATTTTGTAATAAACACCATTTTTCGCAACGAATAACTCTTTAATAATACACGACATGGAAACGGGCTATTCGTTTATCCATTCATATTCAATGATTATAAGAGAGAGTTGTTATGCCTTTAGCTTTACTTGCATTGACGCTTAGCGCCTTTGCTATTGGAACCACGGAGTTTGTAATTGTCGGTCTGATACCGACTATGGCCTCCGACCTCAACGTATCATTACCTTCAGCGGGTCTTTTAGTTAGCCTGTACGCACTTGGTGTTGCGGTTGGTGCTCCCGTTTTAACAGCGCTGACTGGTAACTGGAAAAGAAAGTACGTTCTGCTTTCTGTTATGGCACTGTTTGTTCTTGGCAATCTGTTAGCCTGGCAAGCACCTGGATACAACACACTAGTTACAGCAAGGATACTGACCGGGCTTGCACACGGTGTGTTCTTTTCGATCGGCTCGACTATCGCCACTGGCCTAGTGTCAAAAGAAAAAGCCGCTAGCGCAATTGCTATTATGTTTACCGGTCTGACCGTAGCTCTAGTGACGGGCGTGCCACTTGGCACCTGGATTGGCCAGACATTTGGTTGGCAGGCAACCTTCCTAATCGTCGCGATCCTTGGAATCATCGCACTGATAGGAAGCGCTCTGCTAGTGCCGAGTAATCTGAAACAACCACCAGCAACCAAGCTGTCATCGCAAGTAAAAGTCTTGACTCAGCCTCGTCTACTTTTGGTGTACGCAATCACCGCGCTCGGTTACGGTGGTACGTTCACAGCCTTCACTTACTTGGCTCCTATTTTGGAAGAAGTTTCGGGGTTTGGCTCTAGCGCTATCAGCCTAATTATGTTGGTTTATGGTGTATCAGTCGCATTCGGCAACATCTGGGGCGGAAAGATGGCCGACTCTATGGGGCCAATCAAAGCTCTGACAGCGATTTTCTCGGGCCTAATTGTGGTATTGCTCGTGTTTAGTGTCACAGCATTTAATCCAATTTCTGCAGTAGTGACCATTCTTGTCTGGGGTGCCTTTGCCTTTGGTAACGTTCCAGGGCTTCAAGTTTATGTTGTCAAACTAGCAGAGAAATATTCACCTGATGCAGTCGACGTCGCGTCTGGTCTCAACATTGCTGCATTTAACGTAGGTATTGCACTGGGCTCTTGGGGCGGTGGCCTTATCGTGGCCAACGCTGGGCTGATGCACACACCTTGGATTGGCGCGATCGTAGTATTAGGTGCTCTACTACTAACCCGTTTCAGCGGAATGCTAGACAAGCGTGGAGAGCAGCACGCAACGGCACACTGATTCACGTTCCAAATCGATAAAAATCACTTAAATTAGCCCGGCATTACGTCGGGCTTTCAATACAGAGTTTAAATACACCATTGACTGAGGTAGAAAGTTTATTCTACCCTTAGGTAAAACAAACGTTCTACCTGGTGTATCAAATAGTGAAAGAAAAAATCGCAGCAAGCCTAGAAAAAGCATTCAGTCAGTATGGCTTCGCCGAGCCTAGCGTACCCCAACTCAAAAACGCCTGCGAAGTCAGCCTGAGAACCCTGTACAAATACTACCCCTCCAAGGAAGCGATGATTGTTGCAGCTCTCGAGCATCGCCATCAAAGGTATTTGAGTTTTTTGCTCGAAGACGCCCCTGCCAATGGAACACCGGCTGTATTACACCTATTCACTCGCCTCGAGGATTGGATGAAGGAGTTTGCACCGAATGGCTGCATGTCCATCAATGCATTAGCAGCCTATCCAGAAAATCTATCTATTAATCAAGCAGTAAAACAACACAAATTGGCGGTTCGTCAGCTTATGGTCCAACTAAGTCAGCGAGAAGACCTCGCAACCACACTCTTCTTGTTACATGAAGGTCTATCCAACGCATGGCCGGTTCTCGGTCACGCTGCCTTTGCATCCGCTGAACACACTCTGCTAGAACTAATGAAGGAGAACAATCAATGACCACAATCCCGAAAGTCATGAAAGGCGTCCAACTTATCGGTCATGGTGGGCCAGATATGCTTCGTTACCGCGATGATATACCTGTGCCAGTCCCCTCGCCTGATGATGTATTGATCCAAGTTGCCGCCGCCGGAGTCAATAACACCGACATCAATACCCGAACAGCATGGTATTCTAAAAACGACGCCAATAGCATGGATGCAAGTTGGTCAGGAGACGCGCTATCTCTCCCTCGAATCCAAGGTGCCGATGTATGCGGTACCATCGTCGCTGTTGGTGAGAATATCTGCCCATCACGAATCGGTCAGCGTGTGCTCATCGAACCATGTATTACGCGCTTCAACAGTCAAGCACTTAGCTCGCCTTGGTACTTCGGTTCAGAATGTGATGGTGGCTTTGCTCAGTTCACTGTTGTTGACAGTAAACATGCATTTGCTGTGAATAGTAGTTTATCGGATATCGACTTGGCCTCCTTCCCTTGTTCTTATTCAACTGCAGAGAACATGCTTGTCCGGTCTAATGTCACAGCGAGCGATACCGTACTGATTTCAGGGGCATCCGGTGGTGTTGGCTCTGCCGCAATCCAACTGGCGAAGGCGCGTGGAGCATACGTCATTGCTATCGCCAGCCCAGAAAAGAAAGAACAGGTCACGGCATTAGGGGCAAACCAAGTTATCCCTCGCGATGCAAATTTAACGGCGACTCTCGGAGAAAACAGCGTTGACGTAGTGATTGATTTGGTCGCAGGAGAGCAGTGGCCACAATTTCTTCAGGTACTAAAGCCAGGATCAAGATACGCTGTTTCCGGCGCCATAGGCGGCCCAATTGTCGAGCTGGATGTAAGAACTCTTTACCTTAGAGACCTAGCGTTATTTGGCTGTACCGTTTTGGCACCAGAAGTATTCGGTAACTTGGTTCGCTATATCGAACAGAACGCAATTCGTCCCTTAGTCGCGGAGTCATTTCCCTTAAACCAGATAGGTCAAGCGCAAGAAGTATTTTCACGCAAACAACATACTGGGAAACTGGTTTTGGAAATCACATAGCTTTTCGATTAACAGCGGCCTATATAAGTCGTTGTAATTTTAGAATACTTTAAGCGCTCTACAAAATGTTCAGTAATTAGGAGAACGCTACGGTTGGCTTAGCTTGTTATCCCTTTTCATCACGCTAAGCCAGCTTGTAAAAATATGTGTGTTTGCTTCTGAGTTATAAATGTTTAATACCAACATTATCTTACTTCTGGCGTTCATGAACAGAACCGAGATCTGAACGACTTCGGTGTTAAACCTACGATCCTATTAAATATTTTCCTGAACGCGCTCACATCTTGGTAACCCACTCTAAATGATATTGCGTCAAATGTTAGGGTTGTCGACTCAAGTAAATCACAAGCTTTTTGTACTCTTAAGCTTTGTATGTATTGGTTAACATTGAAACCTGTCGCCTTTTTAAAGCGTCGCTGCAATGTCCTTTCTGTTAAACAACTCAACTCTGCAAGCTCTTTATTGCTCAGTTTTCCTTGATAATGATCGTTTATATAGTGCTGTATTTGAACAATTACCTCATCACCATGTTGGAAGTTTGGAGTAAACTGTTGATAAAAGCGTTGCTCTCTCGGACCAGTATCAATAACCAACATTTTTCCTAACAGGCGCATTACTGCCGGTGACGCAAATAAGGAAACCAACTCCAAACCTAAATCCACCCATGACATCATACCCCCAGCCGTAATGATCGTTCCTTCGTTAATAAGGATGGCTTCTTGTCTTACGTGGATATCGGGAAACTGACTCGCTAATGAAGGAGCCAAGCCCCAGTGTGTCGTACAAGACTTATTGGTCAACAACTGGGTTTGAGCAAGAATAAAAGTACCAGCGCAGGCGGAGGCTAAAATCGCACCTTTACTATATTGGACTTTTAACCAGTCGAGTAGCTCTGGCTCTGGTTCTAAGTAATATTGACCAGTGCCGCTAGGCGGAATCATTACCGCTGTTTTCACATCGAAGTGCGTGTTTGACCAGTGATCCAATATCTCTACTTCAAAGTGTACATCAACGCCCAATTTAGCCGCCGCACGGTTTGCCATCTCGAAGAGTTCGCTTAAACCATATACGGAGGCTTGCGAGCTATCTGGGTAATTAACGAGTGCTATTTTCATTTATCTTCAAGTGTCGCTTTTTGACTCTTTTGTGTCATTTTAGACTCTAAAGAAGGTAGCTAAAAGTCTTTATATTATTCGTACCGCAATGATCCTCAATAAAAGGAAAAGAAAATGACTCAAAAAGCCCTACTTGTAATTGATTTGCAAAACGACTATTTCCCAGAAGGAAAGTTTCCTTTATGGAATACAGAATCGACTTTAGACAATGTTAAGAGAGCAATAACTAAAGCCAATGAGCAAAACATTCCTGTGATTCATATTCAGCATATTGCCGACCCTGCCATGGGTATTGCCCCATTCTTCAATGAAGGCAGCGACGGTGCCAATATTCACCCAGAAGTTCTTGCTTTAGCGCCGAATTCCGAAATCGTGGTAAAGCACTTCGCAGATAGCTTTGAAGGAACACGTTTAGAAGAAGTATTGGCAAGCAAAAATGTAACGGAGTTACTTGTATGCGGAATGATGACACAAAACTGCGTGACACATACTGCTATCTCAAAATCTGCGGACAAGTATGATGTTTCGATCTTAATGGATAGCTGTACCACGGTCGATGAAATGATTCACAACATTGCACTTCACGCTGTCTCAACGAGAGTTCCCCTCGTAACTATTGAAGATAAGCTGTAATACACGTAAAACCTTTCGCTCACACAATGCGGGCGAAAAGTCACACATATATGCACTTTCATTGATATTTACTTACTTTGTGTTAAACATTGGTTTCCAAACAGTTACAAGGAAACGTTTATGAAATGGATAGTCGTATTGTTTATTAGCTTATTTTCAGTTTTCAGCCATGCGAAAGAGTGGAAACAAATTCGCTTCACTGTTGAAGGGGCTTACCCTCCATTTAGCTGGACGACAAAAGAGGGAAAGCTAGAAGGGTTTGAAGTCGACCTCGCTAACGCGTTATGCAAAGAGTTAGAAGTAAAGTGCGTTATCTCAAAAATGGATTGGGATGGCATCATCCCTTCTCTTCTTAGTCGCAAGAACGATGCGATTATTGCTGCAATGACAATCACAGAAGAACGAGAAAAGAAAGTCGATTTCACCGTCCCTTACGCAAAAGTACCGACTCGTTTTGTAATGAAAAATGATAGAGAAATCAACATGGAGGACGGCAGCCTAAATCGTTTATCTATTGGAGTTCAAAGAGCCACAATTGGTGATAAGTACCTTTCTGCCTTGTATCCAGATATTGATATTCGTCGTTATGGTACGTTCGATGAGGCATTTACCGATCTACTCAATGGACGGTTAGATGCTGTATTTGGCGGCTCAATCGGTTTAAGTGCTGGTTTTCTTGAAACTGCACAAGGTGAAGGCTATCACTTTACTGGACCAGCGTTTACAGAGGAAAAGTGGTTCGGCCGTGGCATTGGCGTAGCAGTGAGAAAACAAGACAAAGAATTAAAAGCATTACTCGATAGCGGAATACAAAAATTGATCCAGAGCGGTAAGCATAAAACCATCGCCAGCAAATATTTCTCCTATAGTATTTACGAGTAACCTCGCTATTTTTTATAGCCTGCGCGGTATAGGAAACTTCCCTTTCCCTATATGGCGACAAAAACAGAGCCCTCGAGCAGTCGCCCGAGGGTTATTTTTATAGAAAAGCCCAGGTATATAAGTAACCCGCTCCCATGGCCATCGTTAAGATAACGATTAGGAAGGCGGAGATCATTTGGTTCTTAAAAATTGATTTCAACAAAATCACTTCTGTAAGACTTGCGCCAGCACTACCAATAATAAGCGCCATAACAGACCCAAGAGCCATACCTTTTTGTACTAGTGCCGCGCTAAGTGGAATGACCGCCTCTGCACGGATGTACAATGGAATACCAATGATTGCTGCGACCGGAATCGCGTACCACTTCGCTTCACCAGCGAACTCCGCAATGAACTCCGTCGGGATGAAGCCATAGATAAATGAACCAATCGCAATGCCCATCATGAGATAAGGGAACACTTGCTTAAAGTCTTTCCAAGTTGATTGCCAAATACGTACCCAGCGGCTAGGCTCTTTCTCTTCCACGACTGTCGCTGTTGCACTACCGTCTGATGGACAGCAAGATACTTCCACTTTAGGTTCAGGTTTTGGTACATCACCACAACAAGATGTTTTCGCCGCAACTGGCGTAGGTTCATTGCAGGCGCTGGTATCACAGCTTGATGCTGGTCTCGCTTCTTCTTTTTTCTTGCTTGAATCGCCACAAGAAGTACCGCACGAAGAAGAACCTACCGCTTGATATGCTTCTGGTTTGACGTAACGTTCAAACCCTAGTTTTTCAAGTACATAGCCTGCTACCACTGATACTGACATCGCAATAGCAAAGTAAAATACCGCAACTTTCCAACCAAAAGTCACCACAAACAAGCCAATAATCACTGGGTTAAGCAACGGACTTGCAAATAGGAACACCATCATAGGTCCAAAACCTGCTCTTGCACGCAACAAGCCTTTTAAGAAAGGAATGGTCGAACACGAACAGAAAGGCGTAATCGAACCTAGCAACGCAGCAATGAAGTAACCTTTCCCCTTTTTCGAGCTGAGAATAGATTGAATTTTTTCTGGCGTTAGAAAATCTTGCAACACACCGACAATGTAGCTAATTGCCAGAAATAAGATGATAAGTTCGGTTGCTAGAAACGCAAACATATCCAGCGCTTCTTTAGCCATAGTTATAATTTCTGTATTCACATTTACTCTCCTCGTCATTTTTTCGCTAACAAGCTTACCTGATAGACAAGCCTTTATTTCGATATTTCTGGAATTATAGAATCACAAAACAAAAGATCAACAAAATATTTCCATAAAAATGGAATAATAAAACTAGTCAATACTTATCATAAAGTTACATGTCGTTAGCTATGCAGACTGGTTGTCGATGATAATTTCAGAGCATCTCGAATCCTTTTTATCAAACATAACCTAAAATTATCAAAATAAGAAAAAACCATAATTATTTCAGCATCACCCTCTGAGTTAGTATGACTTTCGACCATTCTTAATAATAAGGAAAACCTATGAGAGCGATAACTTACCAACGAGATAACGATACTTTCTCTTTATCCGAATTACCTACACCAAAACTAGAAACCCAATTTGATGTATTGGTTAAAGTTAACGCTGTTGGTTTGAACCCTGTCGATGCAAAAATTCATTATTGGTCAGACATGGTCACTAACATGGATAACAATTTTGTTGGCGGGTTAGACGTATCAGGAGAAATAGTCTCTGTAGGCGATGCGGTCGTTGATTGGAAGGTTGGCGATAAAGTGTTGTATCACGGAAACATGAGACGCCATCACGGAGGATTCGCTGAATTTGCTATCCATGATTCAAGAACGCTTATAAAGCACCCTCAGGTTCCGGTTGAAGTAGCAGCATCTACACCTTGCGCAGCCTGGACCGCATATCGCGCTTTGGTAGACAAGCTCGATATTTCAAATCGAAGCAGCATTTTTATCGCCGGAGGTGCTGGCGGCGTTGGAAGCTTTGCTATTCAGTTAGCAAAGACATTTGGTGTTGAACAGATCATTGCTACTAGTTCAGAAGCTAATCACGCATATTTGTCCTCGTTAGGAGCAACCCATACGATTGATTATCATCATGAAGATGTAGTTCAACGAGTAATGGACATTACCGGAAATCATGGCGTTGAGGTTGCACTCGATTGTGTAGGCGGTGATAACGACCGAATTGCAGCCTCGGTGTTAACCTTTGAGGGAGAAATGGTGGAGCTCGTCAAGACTGTCGACCCTTCTCAATATCCAGATGCCTTCTTAAAAGGCTTGAGCTTCCACCAAATAAGTTTGGGCTCTGGTCATGTCTTTGGCGAGAGAGGGTTTGCAAGTATCGTTAATGCCGGAAAGGAAGTGTCTGAGCTATTAGAAAATGGAGAATTGGAAGTACCGAAACTGAAGATCATCGGCTTAGAGGATGTAGGTAACGCACTCTTGGACATGCGAAATCAGAGAACAGTTGGAAAGATTGTCGTTAATCTGAACCAAAAATAATTAATAAAAATCTCGAGGCACACTGGCAAAGTAATGAGCAAGTTAAAGCATCTTGTTACTTTGCCAGATATGAAAGACCTTTATTTTGTCTATAACGATGAATGAAAAACAAAATCTCTTGCCATACTTCCCTGCGCTTCACCAAAATTAGGCGTTTTCGAGAGTGTCTCTCCAAGTCGCTAGCAATTTAATATGACGTGGTTCAATCCCACAGCAACCACCAATAATGCTTGCTCCCTGCGCATGCCACTTTTTAGCATACTCAAGATATTCAGTCGGAGAGAAATGACGACCTTCCTGAATGGTCTCGTTGGCTTGGTGCGCTTGCTTTATCGGAGCAAAGCTATTTGCGAAAACACCTATCGTCAATTCTCTACCTGACTCACTCAATACTGCTTGTGTATCTATGATCGCTTGCTCGACAACTTCAGGAATAGAGCAATTGAAAAAGATACCTAAAACATTTGTTTTCAACAGCGTATTAACCGCGACTTTAAGAGATTCCCCTGAGCGAAGGCGAGGCAAAGAGTTAGGCTCATCCATTAAGGTGAAAGCAAGATAATTGGGCTTATCTGTTTTGGCTAAAATTATTGATAGAACTTCAACTTCAGCAAGGCTAGACACGGTCTCAGCTAACCAAATATCAACATATTGATCTTGAGCTTCAAATAACTCAGAAGCCACTTCCAGTGCCCTTTTCGGCTCGAATAATTCAGGCCTGTAAGACCCCATGACAGGAGGAAGAGACCCCGCAACGAGCACTCTATCGTTAGAGCTGGTGACTACATCTCTGGCAATTTTGGCTGCAGATTTTGCTAACTCAATCCCTCGCTTCGCATAGAGTTCCTCTCCTAAGTGAAATGGAACACATGCATAACTGTTAACAGTGATAATCTCAGCGCCAGCGTCTATGAAATTCTCATGGGCCATTTTTACATGTTGTGGTGATTCAATTAGCGCTTGTGCACTCCAAAGCGGCTGAGAAAAAGGGGCGCCAATACGTTTCAACTCTCGCCCCATGCCACCATCTAAAATTGTTACTTTCTTCATTTAGACATCCATACCGCCAAACATCCATAAGCTCTATTCAAACACAATTTTTATCAATTCAAAATGAAATTGTTATGTTTAAAGTGAACAAAGACTTAATGGCTGATTAAACACTCTAGTATTTACCAGACCTTTCATTCGGACCAAGATAATGTTATCGCCATTAACTTCGAGTAAAAAGCCCATTATCTATGTCTCTCGGCGAGGCGGGCGTTACGAGCCACAATAGTGCATGAAGTGATTGAGGGACTCACCCTCAATCAAATTTTCTTTTTATTATAAGACCTTAGATAAAAACTTCTGCAATCTAGAATTGGAGGGGTTATCAAAAAATCGCTCAGGAGAGTCAGAAACCAAAAGCTCACCATCTTCCATAAACAACACCCTATCAGCGACCTCTTTTGCGAAACCCATTTCATGAGTAACCACGACCATCGTCATTCCGTCCTTGGCCAAATCTTTCATCACATCAAGAACTTCTCCAACCATTTCAGGGTCTAGTGCTGATGTGGGTTCATCAAACAACATAATGTTGGGCTTCATTGCTAACGCACGAGCGATTGCGACGCGCTGCTGCTGTCCGCCTGATAAATGATTAGGATAATTATCCATTCTCTCCGACAGACCGACTTTATAAAGCAAATCTTTTGCTTCTTTCTTCACCGATTCAGGGTCACGTTTAGAAACCTTTAAAGGTGCTAACATGACGTTCTCTATCGCCGTTTTATGTGGAAAAAGGTTGAAGCCTTGAAATACCATGCCCACATCAGCGCGTAGTTTATTGATATCCGTAGATTTGTGGTACATATCGATACCATCTACGATTATAGACCCACTATTTATTGTCTCTAATTGATTGATCGTCCGTAAGAATGTTGACTTACCAGAACCTGACGGTCCTACGATGACAATCACTTCCCCTTTTTCTACATTTACCGATACGTCCTTGAGCGCATGGCAGCCATTAGGGTAAATTTTATTAATTGTTTTTGCTGAAATAATGTATTCCATTAATGACTCCACCATTAATCACTTGCTGCCAATTTCTTTTCTAACGTTTGTATTGCCCAAGATAAGGTACTAGTTAGAAGCAAATAAAGGGCCGCAACGGTAAACCAAACTTCAAATGGGGCAAAACTACCACTTACGACTTCCCTGCCCGCTTTTGTCAGATCAGTAATCGAAATCACGGAGACAAGTGAGGAATCTTTTATCAGGTTGATAAACTGCCCGGCTAAGGGAGGTAATGTCTGCTTAAACGCTTGAGGTAAAATGACATAAATCATCGCTTTGGGATAATTCATTCCTAGTGAACGCGCCGCTTCCATTTGTCCTCTTGGGATTGACTGGATTCCTGACCGCACAATTTCTGCGACGTAAGCGGCGGTAAACACGGAGAGCGCTATCACTCCCGCAGTAAAACGCTCAAGGTCAAGCACAGTACCAATAAAGAAGTAAACGATAAAAATCTGTACTAAAAGAGGCGTTCCACGAATGACCTCGACATACACAAGCGCCAGCTTTTTTAATGCCGGATTGCTGGATATACGCATTAGTCCGACAACTAAGCCCAACGCTAGAGCAATGATAAGTGACCAGAGTGAGATTTTAATGGTCGTCACAACACCATCTAAAATTGGGCCAGAGCGCCACTCTTTTATAGTTGCTAAGGTATCTCCTTCAAAAATAAGATCACCTTCATAGACGTCCACAGACTTATATTGGCTTAGTTCAAGAACAATATCACCATGAATACTCTCCAGAGCCAGTTGGTTATTCTCGTCGAGAATGATGTTCCCATCGACAGGCGCGGTAATGGATGAAGCAGCGTTAGTGGCAATATAAGGAAGGACACGCTCCCAATTCCAGCTGTAATCGATTCGCTTACCTGACAGATAGACAAGACCGCAAATTGATAGCAAAACAAGAACAAAAACAGCGTTCCACAATAGGGATTTAAAGTTATTTTGCATGTGATTCCGAGAATGACTTTGATTAAAGTTGGTTGGGTATTTGAATAAAGAAAAGCGTTAGCTTCACAGCGCGAACCGTTTGGTTGGCGATGAGCCGAGCCAGAAGCTAGCCGCTCCTCTACAATAACAAAATGATTACTTAACTTGCTTTAACCATTTATCGTCGTTAAACCACTTATCGTAAATGCGATCGTAAGTTCCATCGCCCTTAATTTGACGTAAATAGTTGTTTAAGAAGTTAAGCGTATCTGGATTTCCTTGCGGCACAGCCCAACCCAAAGGCTCGTAAGTAAACGGTTTAGCCAAGTGCATTAACTGCCCTTTGTTTTCCGCCACATAAATAGAGTTGTAAGGAAAGTCATAAACAAACGCATCTACCTTTCCGTTGGCAACCTCAAGTACCGCTTCAGACTGAGTTTCGTATAGATTTATCTTAGCTTTCGGAAGGTATCGTTTTACCGCTTGCTCACCCGTTGTCCCAAGCTTAGTTGCAACAACATATTCTGGACTATTGAGATCGCGGTAACTAGACACTTTACCTTCATGTTTGAGATCTACGAGAATGGATTGACCAATAACCACATAGGGATCAGCGAAATTCACCTGAGTATTTCGCATAGGTGTGATAGTCATCCCGCCCATAATCATGTGACACTTACCAGTCAACAGTGTTGGGATAATACCATCCCATGAAGTGTTTACCGGCACAAACTTAACATCCATGGCACGCGCCATTTGCTTACCCAAATCGATATCAAACCCGATGTACTGCCCATTTTTTGCTGTCATTTCAAAAGGCATATACCCAGAATCAAAACAGACTTTTAGCTCCCCTGTACTTTTGATGTCGTCTAAAATTGGGTCTGCATTAACCGTCGTCGAAACAGCTAACCCCAGTGCAGCAAAACACAATAACTTTTTCATGGATATTCCTTTATCATTTGTTGTAAAGTTTTTTTATACACGACAATAGAATAAAAAACCACAAATAATGACTTTTTAATCACTAGAATTTGTAGAATCGTCACTAAGACGGAAGATCTGAATGAAAATCTATACCAAGCCATTGCAATTGAATTGCATGCATTAAGTGATTGAGCTGTAGGCAGGTCACTATAACGACAAGAAACATACGCTTTGACTGAATAGTCAGCGTTTCCGAGAGTGGTTTAATTATTAACGAAACCATACAGATATTCGCTTTTCCACATTGACCGTAATGTCAAAAGTGCTTGAGTTTTATTGTTGACAATTCTTCCATAGTCAATGGTCACAAATGTGATGTACAGCACATTTCTATAGTGGCACTATCACCTTTGTCGAGAGATATTAACAAGGATTCGTTGGACATCTTGACTTTGTAATACAAATAAAAAGGTGACTATATGAAAAAACTAATGACGCTCTCATCACTATTATTATTCAGTTTATCTGCTACTGCTGGTATTCATGTCGAACACTCTACAAACAAAGTTGTTCTCAATGACTTTACGACAAAAGATGCCGCTTATAGCTCTGCGTTTGATCTTGTCGATGAATACCAAACGCTATCAAAACATGAACTTAGAAATCGTCTAAACATCATTGGAAGCGGTTTCCCTCGTGATATTGCAATCGATGATAGTAAGGTGAGAGTTGAAGAATACGCACTTAACCGTGATGAAGTTAAATATCGTGCAATCATAAACTTCAATTATCACTTCAGAACAAGTGACGGCGGTAAAAACTAAAAATCATCTGCACCTTTACTTTCTTAGAGCCCTTCCTATTTTAAGAAAGTAAAGGTGTCTAATCACATTGAAACGACTGCTTTTCATAAATCGCTCTCTCCTTACGTAAACAGTATCAATCCCTACCTCTATCGTTTTACATAAAAATCATTTTTCCAATCTTCATTGAGATACATTTCGTCGTTTGGCGCTTTATCATTCGCTTGGTTCGCCATATGGATTCCACATCACTTAAATGAAAAAGACACTTGAAATTGAGTTTAATTTTCTATGAAGATTAACTAAATCTAAGATCGACAATTGTCGTTACATTTTTCTCGTTTATAGCAATATATAAAACTACTCTTTTCGTTTTAATTAACCATAAAGCGTGAAAATAAAAAAAGGCAACAAGACACTTCTTGTTGCCAAAGAAAAAATACATCATTCAAAAAATATGAAAATGAAAACTAGCAGTGGACTAGCTAACAAAACCATTATATTCAAAACACTTAAACAAGTAACGATCAATATAATCCATTATATATGGATGAAAATCAGCACTTATGAAATTACACCGATAAATAAAAAAGCCTGAAAATAGTTTCAGGCTTTTTAGCTTTATTAATTTTTTAGAATGAATATCTCGCAGCTATTGCAAGAATATCGTCTTCATTGTCTACATCTGTAATTCTGTATTCTGCTAGTGCTTTAAAATTAGAAGTCAAATCGTACTCTGCACCTAGTGAGTAGTAATCGACGACATCTTCATCATCACGCTCTAGATTGTTATAGCCAACTAGTGCCCAAAGCTTATCTGTTACTTCATAAGTGGCAACTGCTTCAATACCGGTGTAATCAATATTACTTTCAGAACCATCTTTAGCCCAGTTTTCACCATCACTGTATAAAACAGAGGCATAAAACTTGTCGTATTCAAATGCAATAGCACCCGTTAGCAGCTCTGCATCTTCTGCACCCGATTGCCCTTCACCTTCGTTGTAACCAAGCGCAACTTTGAAGCCATATGGCAACTTGTAGTCCGCCGCCGCACCATAAGAGGCTGCATCTGTTGACACTTCATCGTTTTCAGCCTGATAGCTAACATGAATATTCAAACCTTCATAGCTTGTCGTTAGCTTAAATACTGAATCGGAGCGACCGGTACCATATAGATCCGCACTTACGCCAGCAGCTTCATTACCAAACTCCGGGAAAATATCCGTGTAATCAGATACTAAAGTGACCGCACCGTATTGACGTCCATAACTTACTGTTCCGTAATCTGCACCAATTCCTACATAGCCTTTTCGGATATCAAATTCATCATCTTCAATCCCATCAGCATCTCTGCGATTAGACTTAAATTCCAACTCATATAAGCCGAAGGCATAAAGATCTTCATTTATTTTAGACTCACCTGAAAGTCCTACACGAATGTAGCTATTATCTCCGTCAGCATTTTTATCATCAGAGAAATAATACATCCCTTGCGCTCGGCCATGAATATTTAATACTGATTCTTGATCTTCATAAACTATGGCTGAATTTGCAGCACTTGCAGAAAAAAGTGCAGCGATTGCGATCGACGTTCTTGTCATTTTCATTTAATTACCACTACTTGTGTTGTTTGAATCGAGTGAAATTATGAACAGTGGCAATTATTTTTAAAGTGCAAATTCAACCATATTCTATGGATAAATATAAACAAGCCCTCAATCTAAAACATTATTTCCTAGTACTCATACTAGTTGAGATAATCCATCCAAACAGGAGGCGTTCCTATTATTTTTTGAACAGTATCAATGAACAGTTTGGCTAATGGTTGTTGATTTCGGTGAGTATACATTGCATATATTTCCCCTATTGCGGGAAGATTATAATCAGGAAGCAACTGTACAAGATCTTGTTTACTCAAACTCTCCTGAAGAAAGAACTGCCCTATTAAAGCATACCCTAGATCAGATTTTACGGCATCGAGCATTAACTCAGTTTCATTCACGAAGTACTGCCCGTTGATATTATACGTTCTAACGTCGCTTGATGACTGGCTTGGCGCTATACGTAGCTTATCCGCCTTAAAGTTAGCATTAGAGTATATTACTGCTGGCATTTTTATAAGCTCTTCTGGAGAGCTCGGAGTTCCATACTTGTCAATAAAACTCTTTGATGCAACCAGTGCCATATTATTGCTTGCCAACTTACGTACTATCATGTTGGACTCTCGGATTGGTCCGATACGAAACACAACGTCAAAACCTTCGTGGATAACATCGACTCGATTATCATCGAGCAGCAGCTCTACAGTAATGTTTGGGTACTGTTTTATAAACTCTTTAACTGCCTGATTTAAGTATGCTCTGCCAAAGAAAGTGGAGCTTGATATTTTCAAGTTACCCTTCGGTTCATCCTGAAATGTAGCAGCAATACTACGAGTTTCGGTTAGAACCTCTCTTACTTTCTTGGCTTGCGCCACCATCTCAACACCTGCATTGGTCAGGGATAGCGAACGCGTGGAACGGTTTAACAGCCGTAAGCCCAATTCATCCTCTAGCTTTTTGATCTGTTTTGACAAAGCTGAACGATCTATATGATTTCTGTCAGCAGCCTTAGCAAAAGTTCCGTATTCAGAGACATCCAGTAGTAATTCAAGTTGGCTTGCGAGATCCACTGCACAATTCCTTATTTAGTTTTTATTCTTTATGTGATGGGAAATGGATTTTACAAAATTAATTTCAATTTTTTATGGTTCAAATTGCATCAGTGAATTGCAAATAATGCACGAATTAAAAACGCTTTAATTTTCGTCGCTATCTTTAGCTTCTGTTTAGTTATTCCTATCTATTATGGCTTATTACATTTAACAATACTCCACGTCTTTAAAACCCTAAACTGACCTTTTTCAAACCAAAAAATGAGCATTTTGACCAATATTTAATCGTGCATTTTTATCACTACTCTATGTTCGCTGAGGGCCTATTTACCCATAGGTACAATGAATACAATGCCGTTCCTTTTAGTATGAACAGAATCATTTAGGGCGCGACAAATGTTAAAGAAAGTTTTCGGCATTGGCCTTTTATCCGTTTTAGCTGCTTGTGCAGACGAAGAGATAACCAAACAACCTAATACTCCCTTACCTACGATAGACGTCTCCAAAGTCATCTATGAGCCCGTTCAATCGTGGTTCACCTTTACAACAAGGCTTCAAGCCCCAGAGAAAGTTTCTTTAATGCCACGCGTTTCCGGAGTTATTGAAACGGTAGAGTTCAAAGACGGACAGAGTGTCAACAAAGGCGACTTACTCGTCACTCTTGATGATCGAACCTTCAAAGCTCAGGTCTCACGACTTGAAGCGCAAGTTAAGAGTGCTCGAGCTGCGCTAGAGCAAGCAGCAAACGAACAAAAGAGAGCCGCTCAACTTGTTAAGCGAAAGGCCATCTCAGCGGAACAAGCAGAGGCCCGAGATACCGCAGTAAAACAACGCTCTGCAGAACTAATGGCCTTGCGTGCTCAGTTAGAATCCGCAAAGTTAGATCTTGAGTTTACGAAGATATATGCCCCTATTAGCGGCACTATTTCAAGAGCATTCATTACTAAAGGAAACAATGTAAACGCAAATCAAAGCGTTATATCAAACATTGTCTCTAACGATCAGGTATATGCATACTTTGATGTCGATGAGCGAACTTGGAACCGTTACTTCTCGACAATCAATGCCGACTCTAACTTACCTACTCGTCTTGAACTATCTGGACAAAATGGGCAGGTGTTTTTTGGACGCGTTGACTTTGTCGACAACTCCATCAACGAAAACACCGGTACTTTGCAGGTTCGAGCGGTATTCGATGCAACAAAATCAAACTTAAAAGTGGGATCGTTTGGCCGAGTTCAGATATCAACAACCAAACCAGTTGAACGAGTTCTCGTTCCAGAGCGTTCTATTGGCACAGATCTAGAAAACCGCTTTGTATTAACACTCAATGAAGAGAATACGTTGCAATACAGCATCGTAACCTTAGGCGAACGTTACGGAACATTTCGTGCTATCGAGAATGGCTTGAACGCCGACTCAATTATTGCGGTAAATGGCCCAGCAAAAGTTGGCCCAAATAGCAAAGTCAAACCAAAAAATGTCACGCTAGATATTAGCAATACTTCATTGATTATGGCTTCAAACTCAACATCGTTGCCAAACAAACGTTTAGCTCAAGACTAAGAAGACAACCGAATGAAATTTGCACACTTTTTTATTCAAAGACCCATATTTGCCTCTATGTTATCGCTATTGATATTAATAGTAGGCGCAATTTCACTTTTACAGTTGCCTGTGAGTGAATATCCAGAGGTTGTCCCTCCTACAGTAGTAGTTACAGCAAACTATCCTGGTGCGAACCCAAAAGTAATCGCAGAAACAGTTGCTACGCCTCTGGAGCAAGAAATTAATGGTACAGAAAACATGTTATATATGTTTTCGCAAGCAACCAGTGACGGTAGAATGACATTGACCGTAACCTTTGCTTTGGGTACGGACTTGGACAAAGCTCAGGTTCAAATTCAAAACCGCGTCACTACAGCTTTGCCCCGATTACCAGAAGCCGTCCAACGGTTAGGAGTTGTTGCCGAAAAAGCCTCTCCTGATCTCACCATGGTTGTGCATATATATTCTCCAGATTCTAGCCGTGAAGTCAGTTATTTAGCTAACTACGCTAATTTAAACTTGAAAGATGAGATAGCTCGGCTCGGAGGCGTTGGTGATGTGCGCCTTTTCGGTGGTGACGAGTACTCAATGCGCTTGTGGTTAAATCCAGATGAGCTCGCTTCTAGAAATCTAACCGTAATGGACGTTGTCTCAGCCGTCCGATCTCAAAACCAACAGGTGGCAGCAGGCTCATTAGGTGCGCAACCAGCCGCTAATGAAAACCAATTCCAAGTTTTGTTGAACGTAAAGGGCCGTTTGGAGAATATTGATGAATTCAACGACATTGTAGTAAAAGTTGACGAAACAGGGGCTTTGACACGTCTTAAAGACGTTGCACGCGTAGAGCTAGGTCAAAACTCTTATGCACTGCGCGCCTTGTTAAATGGTAAACCAGCGGTGGCGATGCCCGTATTCCAGCGCCCTGGTGCTAATGCTATTGAGCTATCTAATCAGGTTCGTTCAACCATGGACCGTTTACAAGCAGCCTTTCCAGCTGGAGTTTCATATGAAATAGCCTACGACCCGACCGTCTTTGTTCGTGGATCGATAGACGCAGTGGTTCATACTCTGCTAGAGGCAATTGTACTAGTTGTTGTTGTAGTCATTTTGTTTTTGCAAACATGGCGCGCGTCTATCATCCCTATCATTGCGGTGCCTGTTTCATTAATCGGTACGTTCGCCGTAATGCAAATGCTCGGAGTATCGATTAACACGCTTTCGTTGTTTGGACTTGTTCTCGCCATAGGCATCGTTGTCGATGACGCCATTGTCGTCGTCGAAAACGTGGAACGGAACATCCATAATGGTCTTGCACCACTAGAAGCAACGAAACAAGCAATGACCGAAGTTACCGGGCCAATTATTGCAATTGCTTTAGTGTTATGTGCGGTGTTCATCCCGACGACCTTTATTACGGGATTATCCGGTCAGTTTTATAAGCAGTTCGCACTAACAATTACGATCTCGACGATTATTTCAGCAATTAACTCGTTGACGTTATCGCCTGCTTTATCAGCACTGCTATTACAAGATAAGAACGCAAAACCCGATCGGCTAACCAAACTCTTGGATGCGGTTTTTGGTAAGTATGTTTTTGCGCCATTCAATAGAATTTTTGAGTATAGCTCGAACCAATATCAAGCTCTGGTCAAGAAGCTGATTCGTTTTAGCCTTGTTGTTGTGGTGGTATACATTGCGTTACTCGGGGGAACGGTTTCTCTATTCAAAGCGGTTCCTGGAGGATTCATTCCTCAACAAGATAAGCAGTATTTAGTTGCGATCGCCCAACTTCCAGATGCAGCAAGTTTAGATAGAACAGAGTCCGTTATTAAAGAAATGGAAAACCTCGCGCTGGCAACACCTGGCGTAGCACAAACCATTTCTTTCCCAGGCTTATCGGTCAATGGTTTTACTAACAGTCCGAATAGTGGCATCGTTTTTGTTACGCTTGAGGACTTCGATAAACGAAATGATCCAACTCTCGGAGCAAATGCGATTGTTGCATCTTTGAATAAGAGCTTTTCAATCATTGATGAAGCCTTCGTTGCGATTTTTCCACCACCACCAATCCAAGGACTTGGCTCAACTGGCGGCTTTAAGCTTCAAATCGAAGACCGTGCGAACAAGGGGTTTGATGAGCTATTCAAGCAATTGAACTTGGTAATAAGTGAGGCATCAACAAGACCCGAGCTGATGGGATTATATTCTACATTTCGCATACAAGTGCCGCAGATGGACATCCAAATAGATCGTGAACAAGCGATGCTGCAAGGTGTTCCTCTAGAGCAGGTTTTTGATGCGCTTCAAGTTTATTTAGGATCATTATACGTCAATGACTTCAATATGTTTGGTAGAACATACAAAGTGAATGCCCAGGCAGACATGAACTATCGTCTCGAACCTGACCAAATACTTAACTACAAAGTAAGAAATGCTGCCGGACAAATGGTTCCTCTCGGCGCTGTACTGGAGATCATACCCACGATTGGGCCTGACCGCGTGATGCACTATAACGGCTACCCTAGTGCAGAACTAAACGGCAGTCCTGCTTTTGGTTACAGTTCAGATCAAGCCCAAACGGCTATTGAGGAAGTACTGGATCAAAACCTAGCAGAGGGAATGGTTTATGAATGGACTGATGTAACCTACCAGCAGATTTTGGCTGGTAACACGATGGTGTATATATTCCCACTTGTTGTCTTGTTAGTTTTCATGGTGCTAGCTTCGCAGTACGAGAGTTTAAAACTGCCATTCGCTATCATTTTGATCGTTCCTATGACCATTTTTTCTGCACTAGCAGGTGTTTGGTTCATTGGTGGTGACAACAATATATTCACACAAATTGCTTTGATTGTCCTTGTGGCTCTAGCGTGTAAAAATGCCATCTTGATGGTGGAGTTCGCTAAAGAACTTAAAGACAATGGCCAAGATACCTTATCAGCGATTTTGGAAGCATGTCGTTTACGTCTTCGACCGATTCTAATGACATCAATTGCATTTACCGCTGGTGTTATTCCATTAATGATTGGTACAGGGGCCGGAGCGGAAATGCGACAAGCAATGGGTATTGCCGTATTCTCGGGTATGGTAGGCGTAACGGTATTTGGATTACTACTCACACCTGTTTTTTACATGTTAGTGAGTCGAAACAAAAAACGTCAAACACTATAACCATAATATAAATACTCATTTAAATTCATACTAAAGGGAGCTATTGCTCCCTTTTCTTTTGGTTATTAAGTATATTAATAATTTCTAGACAGAGCAGTAGTTATACATGAAACTAATACGCTAATATCTAACTTGGATAAACATTGTGGATTTAGCAAATAAACTACACCTGCTTTTAGAAGTCTCTAAAGCTGGATCTTTTGCAAAAGCAGCAGATGGGATGAATATCGACCGCTCTGTTTTATCTAAACACATCAAGCAGTTAGAAGAGCACTTAGGCGTTAGGCTATTAAACAGAACAACTCGCTCTCTTTCATTAACGCAAGTCGGCAAGCAAATAGTTGAAAAAGCAGACCAAATATCTCAACTCCTTGATGATACTCAACAAATAGCGGAGAACTTTCAGACTGAGCCTTCAGGGAAAGTACGAATTTCAAGCTCAACATTATTTGGAAAACTCTATCTACAACCTTCGATAGAGAAGTTTTTACATAAGTACCCAAAAGCAAGTGTTGAACTAATGCTAGATGATCTTCATGTAGACGTGATTAGAAGTAATTTTGATATTGCTTTTCGAATCGGACCTATGAGGGATTCATCAATGGTAGCAAGAAAATTAGCAAAAAATACGACTGCAATCATTGCTTCTCGAAAATTAATTGAAAAACATGGTAACCCAGAAACGCCTGATGAGTTAGTTAAGCTACCTTTTATTATTTATTCAAATGGTAATTTTATTGTCGATAAACTTAAATTCTACGACAAAGCAAAATCAGATGGTTTAGATACATACCCAATATCAGGGTCATACATGGTAAATGAAGCTGAGCTAATAATTGAAAGCGTAAAGTCAGGTCTGGGCGCAGCACTTATAGGTCAATTTATGCTTCCTAACAACCTAGAGTCTTCTAATTTAGTTCAACTTTTACCAGAATATGAAACTCAAGATTTTGGTGATATTTATGCTATGTACTCACACCGTCAGCAATCACCATTGGTTAGGGCATTCATTGATATCGTTCAAGAAGAAATTGGCATACCACCAATATGGGAAAAGTATTTCAATAAAAGCTAGGTGATTCTATTTAACCAAAATTAACATAAAATAAAAAATCAAATAAAATCAATAAATTAAACCAGTAACGTTTAATATTAATCGAAGTTTAATGTTAGGTGAATTAAGTTCCATTCTAAATGGCGCTTAATTCACTAAATATAAAAAATTCTTGATTTATAATACTAACAAATCCATCACCTATACAAGTTACGATGTATATTGAAGAAAAACACACCTCGGTCACTAGTTTGTTAGTATATAAAATATCTTATCTTATTTTTTTGGTTATTTATACGTTAGCAACGATTTACTTTAGCGTAAAAATGGACAAAAGCACATCGGAGAACTCTCTTATAGAAATGACTCAAATAGCATTTGTGCTTTTTTCATCGTTAATGTGTTTGTATAAATCTAAGGAATATCTTGAACTCAAACACATATTAGTAATAATGTCTTCATTTTTTATGGTTATATTCGTTAGAGAAATGGACTACCACATAGAGCAGTATTTCCCTCACGGTTCATGGAAGTATCCTGCTTGGATTATAATAGTCTCGGTCTGTTATTTTTGTTTTAATAATATAGTTAACATAAAAAATGAGGTAAAACTTTTCATTTCTCATTCTAGCTTCACGACATTAACGATTGGATTTTTTATTGTTTTCTTATTCTCACGATTTGCAGGGTATGGTGATTTTTGGGTCGAGTTCATGGGGAACTCATATAATAGAGACGTGAAAAACTTGGTCGAAGAAAGCTTAGAGTTACTAGGTTACGCGATACTTTTAAACGGTGTTTTACTTATTAAAGTAGAAAACCACTAAGTATAAACAAAAGTTCAGAGCTTGTAGTTCAAGCTTTGAACTTTTTTTGGTTAAAAAAAAGCAGCAAATATAATTTGCTGCAAATGATGAAAAAACAATATGCGTAAGTTAACTTCCTAGCAATGGATGCGTTAACGAGTTAATAATAACGAACCGCAACAATTAAGTCTCGTTGAAAATAATCCATAAAGAATGGCATTTATTACACTGTTAATTATGTAACCTTATCTAATCTAGTTACCACACGCCGTCGTTTTGATATCTTATCTCTTTCCGTCAATAAATAGCTCTTCACATCAGATCCCATTTATCATCCCACAACAGTCGGATTCACAACAAAGCAAAAAAAATCAATAAATTAGAAGTGGTCACTTAAAAAATAAAAAGGAGTAAAAACGAAACTATGTCAGATAGAACATATTAAAGATCACCGACTCTGAGTAGAAAACCGTTCATACTCGTTACGCATACAATCAATAAAGACTTCCATCGCCGGCGTCACACACTTCCCAGCATGATAAGCGCAGAGTGGCTTGATCATCTGTGAAAATTCGCTGAACTCAAGCTCTTGTAAACTGCCCTCTTGCAACTCTTTTTCAACCGTAAAACGAGGTAAGTAAGAGATACCAATATTACTCTCAACGCAATTTTTGATCGTATTAATACTGCTAAGTTCGATCATGTTGTCGATGCTAATATCACGCTCTTGAATAATGCTCTCAAACATCTGTCGAAAAAGGCACTTAGGGCCATTGCTTATAAACCCTAAATCAATATGTTGCTCTCTCTTCTTTAAATCTAGCCCTTTTAAAAGCGGTGAAGCAACCAATACCAGTGGCTCCTGCTCAAACTCGTGGACCTTGAGCGTATCGTCATTACCTACTCGATAAAACACACCTAAATCAGCTTTATCCGCTATCAACTCATCTCGAATCTGATAGCAATTTTGTGATTGCAGAGAGAGTCGGACATTGGGCGCTCTGATCCTGAACTCTTTTAAAACATTAGCCATCTTATAAGCAAGTTGAGTCTCAGCAATCAGCACTTTCAATTCACCGGTCGGCTCCGAGTTTTCTTGCTGTGCTGTTCCCTCAATATTTTCCATCACTCGCGCCAGTTCATAGACGTAAGGCAGTATCTTTTCTCCTGCTTGAGTCAAAACCATCTTACGCCCTATTTTTTCGAACAGCTGCAGAGACAGATCTTGTTCCAACTGCTTGATTTGAAAGGTGACGGTTGATTGCGTGCAATAAAGCTTCTGTGACGCTTTTAGAAACGATCCTTCTTCAACAATAGCTTTAAAAGTAAGAAAGCGTTTTAGATTCATGACTAGACTCCACAACCAACAGTTCAATAAATTAAAAGTCTAAGTTTTAATTTATTCAATTTTTTAATCAATTGTAGCGAAGTATAGTGCAGTAAAAACAGGAGAGATAGAGATGACCGCCATCTACACCGCATTTTTTACTTACGTAATCATTACTTCAATTACACCAGGGCCAAACAACATTTTATCGCTCAGCATCGCGACGCAATATGGACTAAAACGCTCAACAAAAGTGATTTCGGGGATGTTTTGTGGCTATGTTGTTTTGATGCTACTTTGTGGCGCTTTCACGTATAACATGATCAGCCTCTTGCCCGTGATTACACCTTGGCTAACATGGATTGGAGCAGCTTATATTGTTTGGTTGGCTTGGGGGCTTGCTACGAGTGAGATCAAAACTTCATCGGATAATTCTAAAGGTATCAGTTTCTTAACAGGTTTCGGTTTGCAGTTCGTTAATGTGAAAATCATTCTTTATGGAATTACCTCTATTTCTACGTTCGTACTGCCCCACACTCAGAATATCTACTGGATCTTAGCGACTAGCCTCATTCTTGCTTTGATCGCACTTCTTAGCAACGTAGTTTGGGCCGTTGCAGGAAAGCTACTTCAATCGCAATTCCAGAGATATGGCAAAGTCATCAATATGAGCTTAGCAGCAGCTCTGATCTATTGTGCGACACAGTTATTTACTTAAGTATATAGTTGATCATCAAGAACAATATTGCTCTTCAACTTAGACGACTACGTTTATGTGAAGAGCAAATTCTGCTCTACAAATCGCTGCGGTTTCTCGTGCCCTTACTCGCTCCTCCCACTCCTTCATACGGCAGTTTTTGAAGAAGTAGATTCAACGTCACTTAATCAACCTAAAGATACGAAATCTTGTTTAGCTATACATACACGGCCTTGGCGACCTCGGTAATAACTAAGTATTACTTAGTATACACAAATCAGAAAAACTAAGATAATCTTAGTCATCCAAGTCCTTCGTATGAACTTTAAGTGTTGTTTAATAACCCACTCCCAGCCCGCCTTAAGCATGCGCGTAAACAAGCGAATCTGTCCCAAAAAGCACTGGGCATCCGTATCGGCATGGATGATAGTTCTGCAAGTGCAAGGATGAATCAATACGAAAGGGAGCGCCATACTCCCGACGTAAAAACGCTCAAACTTATCGCAGATGAGCTAAACGTGCCTCTAAACTATTTTTTTTGTGAAGATGAAATCACCGCTGAACTTGCTGTGAATCTCCACAAGCTGTCAAATGATGACAAGCAAAGAGTGCTTGAGAGCACAGCCCAGCTGATTGCGGACGCAATCGCCACGAAGTCGAGTACGTAATTGGGATTAAACGCCTAAGAATACGTATCAATACCAAAGAATCAAAGAGCATAACTAAGGGTTCAACATGGCTACAACAAAAGCACTTGTGGTTTTTTCCGGTGGGCAGGACTCTACGACCTGCTTAATCGATGCATTAAATACATATGATGAGGTTCATGCTATAACGTTTGATTATGGCCAGCGTCATTCAGATGAAATAGATATCGCTATCGAATTAGGTAAGCAACTTAACATCAAAAGCCACAAAGTCCTGGATGTAAAATCAATTAATGAGTTAGCGATAAGCTCGCTGACAAGAGACAACATTCCGGTATCTAATGACTTAAGCGACGCTAACGTACCCAATACATTCGTTCCAGGGAGAAACATCCTCTTTCTTACTTACGCATGTATCCATGCTTACCAGCTTGGTATTCAAGACATCATTACGGGAGTTTGCGAAACAGACTTTAGTGGTTACCCTGACTGCCGAGACAACTTTATTCGCTCTCTAAATCTCTCTTGCAATTTAGGTATGGATAAAGCCTTCAATATTAAGACTCCTTTAATGTGGCTTACTAAAGCAGAGACCTGGGCTCTAGCTGATAAGCACAATATGTTGGAGTTTGTCCAAAACAATACGTTAACATGTTACAACGGAATCGTTGGTAAAGGCTGTGGTGAATGCCCAGCGTGCCTACTGCGACAAAGCGGCTTAGAAGAATACTTAGCGAGCAAATAGTCTTTGTTAGCGGTAATAGCGCTGGGATAAAACCTTTTGCGTTAGCTTCTAAACGTTTTATCTCAGCGTGAAACTCCAGCCAACAAAGCTTTATTTTGATGCCGCCAGATTGGTGGCATCAATTAAATGCGAAACGATTGTCGAACCAAAGATAGCACTACACCACAACAGCCAACACTGCTTAGCTTTTACAACGCTATAAATTGCTTAGATATATCGACAATGTTTCGATAGCAAAGCTACCAACGGCATTACTCGCGAAACCGGGATTAGATAGAAAAGCTACCTCGAATGATGACGAGTCTCTCGTCTAAGCAATACTCAAATATTTATGAGTTTGAACAGACAAACGCCAATTGCGGGCAATACACGTATCAATACACAATTGCGTAGCACGAGGCTTCTGGCTAATTGGTTGTAGTGCAATGATAGTCTCAGCCGCTACGTTCGCATTTGCTAAAAGATCATCAAGGTGGTCGATGTCTTTCTGGGTACCGACTGGATGCTTAATCTCATTTGCCCGCTCTAACGCGCTATTAAGCACTGGTAATTTACCTTTCATTGCTACTTTTGGTGACACTGTCACCCACGTATTTTCTGAAGTAATCACTTCTGATGTGCCACTGGTTTCAATTTGGCATTGGCACCCCATATCTTCAAACGCCTTTGTTAAAGGGCGCAGATCATAAATACAAGGCTCTCCACCAGTAATCACGATATGCTTAGCATTAAAGCCTTGCTGTTGATATTGCTCTACGATGTTCTCGGCAGATGCAACACACCACGTCGGAGAGTCTTCCGTTTTCACCAGAATATCGCCTATTTGACGTTGATCATTCTCATCTGCATACCACGTTTGTTTGGTATCGCACCATGAGCAACCAACCGGACACTCTTGAAGCCGAACAAAAACAGCAGGGACTCCAGTAAAAACCCCTTCCCCTTGGATGGTTTCAAACATCTCATTTAGCTTATACAACGCAGAACTCACTCAACTCATAACATTTCGAGGCGAAGACCATAATGGACACGCGTGTCTAGGTCAATTTAAACCAAAAATTAATTGTTAAAATAGACCATTTTGTAGTTTCATAGCGTAATGAATATAGGTTTCTGGTTAACGTTAAACCAAGCCTTTTTCACTGACAGATCCCAAAAAACTTTAAGGTAAGAAATGATGTATAAACTGATCGCACTAGATATGGATGGCACGCTACTCAATAGTGATAAAGCCATTTCTGAAGAAAACAAACAAGCGATCGCAAAAGCTCGAGAAGCAGGCGTTACTGTCGTTCTCGCTTCTGGTCGCCCATTAGAAGGAATGCAAGACAAGCTCGACGAACTGAATATCCATTCCGATCGAGATTTTGTTCTTTACTACAACGGTTCGATGGTCAAGAACGTAGGCACAAACGACATCATCCACCAGCAAATCATAGATGGTAAAGCTGCAAAATTGGTGGCGCGAAAAGCCGAAGAGCTAGGTGCGTACGTCCATGCTTTTAGTCAAGTTCATGGTTTAATCACCAACGAACACAACCCTTACACCGATATTGAAGCAAAGATAAATGGTTTAAATGTCACCGAGATGAACTTCGAATCACTAGAAGACGATCATCCAATCATCAAAGCTATGATGGTTGCAGAGCCAAGCAAACTAACAGAAGTTATAGCAGCACTGCCAGCTGAAATGCGCGAAGCGTTTACGGTTGTTCAAAGCGCTCCGTTTTTCCTTGAGTTTCTTAACCCTGCGAGCAACAAAGGTATTGGTGTTGCCGCAATTGCCGAGTATCTGGGAATTAAACCGGAAGAAGTTATCTGTATGGGTGACGCAGAAAATGACCACCACATGCTGAAATACGCTGGCCTTGGTATCGCGATGGCAAATGCAATGGAAGAAACCAAGCAAATCGCTGACTACATTACGGCAAGTAATGATGAGCACGGTGTCGCTAAAGCTATAGAAAAGTTCGTGCTCAATGCATAGCCCTTTCCGCCATGTCTGTTGCGTTAAGCTTCTTACGTTTAACACCCCTAGCCGTCCAAGATAGGCAAGCGGCGTTGTTCGTGGACTAAACGTGTAAAAGCCTTGCTGTAATGCAAGGCTTTGTTTTTACTTAAATACTAATAGATAACAAATACAGCCATCAATCTAGCAACGTTTTGCTCGGTTGGTTTTCACAAGTCAGCTTCCTTGCAAGCAGCATAAATAACAACATTAATAATGGATAATGTAACGTCGACAAGACTAATGACCACAAACCGCTAAACGATACGATATTAGCCGAGTACAAATAGAGTTGATCAACAAGCAACAATGCCAGCGTCACAAAGATCATCTGCCGAGTATCTAAATGTGCTTTCGACTCTCTAAATGTCATGACCAACGCTGATGCTGTGATTAAAATTGCTAGCCAGCGACCAAACACAGGTAATGGCCAGATGACGGAGATGACCGCTGTTGCCGCAGTCATAATGAACCAGACGCCTTTTGAGCTTAGAACTTGATCAACGTTCACATCTTGATTTGTTTCCAATCGAAGAACATGCCAAGCCACCAAGCTGCCTAACAGCGCGCCAAATAACATATCTAGAATAAAGGCACTGCCGAGGAAAAACTTACCTAACACCACTGTAAGAGTGATGAACACGAAGACTGCCGTTGTTCCATTCAAACCGAAATACTGGGTTCTATGAAACAAGGACGTCAGAACACAAAACCACACAGCGATAGGCAAGCTAGGAAAACTAAAGCCAAAGCTGTGCGTTAACCCCATCATTGGTATATAGACATGTGGGCGCGGTAACGAAAAGCCTTGTTGAGCGACAAGCACCATAAGCGACGTTGCACTAATTGCAAAAAAGAGTCGGTACACAAACCGGCTACCAAAGCGCATCATGGCAAAAGGAAATAGAAAGAGTAGTACCGTCGGTTCTGTCAGATCTATAACGAGTTTCGAGATCTGACTAGCTACCTCGTAACTCGTTTCTGACAACGCCCCTACCCAACTCTGTAAATCTATCAGCCACGCCAATTCAACCTGACGAAATGAAGGCGCGGATTCGATCAACTGAGTCACATAAGATACTGATTGCTTGGTAGCTTGATCAAAAAACTGAGTGGCTTGTGGCCATTGCTCAGGATAACGATATAAAGATGATGGTAATTCAGATGGGCTAAGCAACATCGCTGACGCAACTTCTACTCCATAATGAGGGGCAAACCAAATAGGCAGTTCATTTCCACCTAAAGAATTATTCATAGAAAAAGCGATAATGTCAGAGTCTGATATACAGTCGTAAAAAACCGCAGTGTCCGTTCTGCCAAGCTCCTCTCCAACCGTAACCACTATACCGGTTTCTTCCCACGTTTCTCGTTGAGCAGCAACTTGTGGAGACTCACCATCAATAATGGTTCCGCCAGGTAGAGAAATCTTATCCGTTAATACTTCATGAACTAGCACTAACTTGTCATCAGCGCGAACAATACAGAGCGCTCCTTTAACTTCGCTCGCAGTGGCTTTAGCCGTAGAAATCGGTGAAACAGGTAACAAAATAAAACAAAGGATGAGTAATAACAGCTGTCTCAACACAAAATATGACCTTAAATAAACATAATGATAACCAATGAATCATGGCAGTTAATCTTATCTTTTTCGACAAAAATTAAGTAACGAGTTATGCCAAACTGAGTTGATCGCGTAAAACCTGATCTCAACGCTCACTGGAGAATAATTTAATGCAAACCTGACAAAAATCAGACAAAACATAAAATGTTGATCGCAATTCTGCCAGTTATATAAAGATAACGTCAGGACAAAGTCATACACATTTTGTGGGTTCTCATAGTTGACACAATAAAAAAGGGCTTATTATTCGCAAACAATAAACCCCAGTTATGGTAACTATGTACTGATCGTTGAAACCAAGAATGAATCTTATCTCATGGTCAACGAATCAAATTCACTGGCCCGATCGTTAGTTAGACGTGCAATTCGCATCGCCGACTTTTTGCCAAACACCCCAAGGCCCTGAGTCTGCTGGATTATCACCTTGAGTCCACCACTGCGCTTGCCAAACTTTACCATTCCAAGTAACCGTATCTCCTTTGAGATACACTAAGCTGGCTTGCCATACAGTTTTACAGCTATCTGTGGGAGGCGTTGTCACCGTTTTCGCTTGAGCGGATACTAACGCTTGGTATTGTGTGCTGGTCTTATCAACGTTGAAGTTCAAAGCCACTCTTGCTTCTCCGCTCTGAGTAGCACCAAATTCAACATCAACACGACAACTTGCATTCATTGCTAACGTCGCCTGAGAGCACTGATCATTGGCAATAACCGCTGCATCAGTAACACCCGAAGCAAACGCGCGAACATTTTCCACAGTGAACGTGGTGTTCCCTGAATTCTGGATAACAAAGCTATGTTGCTGTAACTCCCCAACATTAAATGATGCCAGTGTCTGTTCGGTGGTGTATCCAACAGAAACATTTTCTTTTGGTGGTGTTGCTGTTCCGATAACACCATCGACAAAATTGCGCATAGCAGCGATATCGCTATAAACCCCATACATACCAGGACGAGCACAACCTATTCCCCAACTGACCACACCAAGTTGAGTAATTACACCACTGCGATTAATAACGATTGGACCACCACTATCTCCCTGACAAGAATCTATCCCACCTTGAGGAATACCCGCACAGAATGACACTTCTCCAACCGTTGTGTAGTTGCCACCGGCTTGACGGCAAGTCATATCCGACACAAGTGGGACGTCAACCTCCTGCAATCGAGACGGAGAGCTTCCTCCTTCAGAAGTTCGCCCTAAGCCAGCAACACTAAGCCAATCTCCGATGCTCGCGTATTGCGTTAGACTACCATTCGCAATCTCAACTGAAGAAACACCTTGAGGCACAGAGTCGAGCTTCAATACCGCGAGGTCATGAGAAAGCGTCGCGCGGCGATATGCCGGGTGCATATGGATCTCACTGACGTTTGCACGAACACCGTCACTACCGTTATAAACAACGCCACCGATTTTAACCGCAATCTGACTCGGAGAATCACCCTCAACACAATGTGCAGCAGTCAGGACGTAACCATTCCCGATATAACTGGCCCCACAATACGATCGGTTACCATAACGACTAACAATTTGGGTGTAGAATTTCCAGTCACGTGGGTCGGCAGTTACTCCGCCTACGATCTGGGGTTGGATAGTGTGATTTTGCGTCTGAGACAAATCATCAGCACTTGCGAACATTGGCAAAACGGCTAAAGCAAGTAACGATTTTGTTAGTTTCAAAATATTGTCCTCTTGTTTTTGTAAGCACGATCCTCGTGCTACTAATAAACAAGCAGACAAAAACGCCGATACCAATGTGGGTGCATATCAATTTGTTAACATTGCGAGCAACTTATAGAGAAAAGTCTATTGACGAACTGAATGATTTCAATTCGATAGAACCTAAATCACAATATTAAAGTTAAATACGATTATTCGTTCAGCGGTTTTCTTAAATAGTGGATATGATGTGCAAATCCTTGTTTTTCATACAAAGATATTGCGCCCTGGTTAAAATGCCATACTTCAACAAACATCTGTTTTGCACCGTAATCAGAGAACGTTGACTCAATTTTATTAATCAATGCCTGCGCCGTACCTTGTTTTCGATATTCAGGCAGCACATAGAGCTCATCCACACTTCCCATCATAACTGGCTGGCTGACGGTAGAAATAAGTTCACAGAAGTGACCAGAGATAAAGCCAATAATTTCATCTCCTTGTTTTGCTACGTAAACAAGGCACTCAGGGTCGTCAATATATCGAGCAATGCTTTTTTCTTGTTCTATCTCCTCTGCCGTTTTGAAAAGCTCAGGAGATTGAAGATGATGCTCATCATGAAGCTCGAACATAAGATCGTTGAGCAACTCTAGGTCGCTAAAACACGCAGGTTTAATCGCAAACGTGGTCATACAAAGGGTCACTAAAAACGGAATGGCTGTAGTTTGTGAGGAAAACGTCGTATTGGCAAGTCACAAATGCTTTCACGATACGTTTGTACTGTTTGAACAACAAAAAGGCCCCTGCACTTAATAAACGTACAGAGGCAGAACCAACCAACAGAGTTCGAGGATCAGGGGTTAGTTAGAATTGAGTTTTTCTCAGCGTCGTAGCACTCGCTCAATTTCGTTCAAGCTACTTGGGTCATCAATCGTTGACGGAACGGTGTATTTTTCACCATCAGCTATTTGACGTATAGTTCGACGCAAAATTTTACCTGAACGTGTTTTCGGTAAACGGTCTACAACCAACGCATGCTTGAAGCAAGCAACTGCACCTATCTCACTACGCACTTTGCCAACAAGCTCACCTTCAAGGTCTAGCTCATCCACTTTGACGCCGTCTTTCAGTACAACAAAACCAAGTGGAAGCTGACCTTTTAGATCATCGTGGATACCAACCACCGCACATTCTGCAATCGCTGGGTGGCCTCCTACTATTTCTTCCATTTCACCTGTCGACAATCGATGTCCCGCGACATTAATCACGTCATCAATACGTCCCATAATAAACAGGTAACCGTCTTCATCCAGATAGCCACCATCACCTGACACGTAGTAGCCTGGGAACTGGCTAAGATAACCAGTTTCAAAACGGTCATGATTACGCCAAACCGTTGGCAGACAACTTGGTGGTAGCGGACGTTTTAATGCGACAAAGCCTTGTTGGTTAGGCCCGACAGCCTCTCCAAGTTCATTCAGAATTTCGACCTGATAACCCGGAATGGGCTTCGTCGAAGAACCAGCTTTAACTGGCATCATTTCGACACCTGTCGGGTTGCCAGCGATGGCCCAGCCCGTCTCGGTTTGCCACCAGTGGTCAATAACGGGCTTGTCCGCTTTGCTCTGAACCCACTCCAGTGTCGGAGGGTCAAGGCGTTCTCCCGCCATAAAGATGGTTTTCAGATTCGACAAGTCGTACTGTTTTAAGTGCTCGCCTTCCGGGTCCTCTTTCTTAATCGCACGAAACGCCGTTGGTGCAGAGAACAACGCATCTACTTTATATTCATCACACACTCGCCAAAATGCGCCAGGATCCGGTGTTCGAACAGGCTTGCCTTCGAATAGGATAGTAGTGCAACCGTGAATCAGTGGAGCGTAAACAATGTAAGAGTGCCCTACTACCCAGCCCACATCAGATGCCGCCCAAAAGACGCCATCTTGAGGAATGTTATAGATTGCGCTCATGGAGTACTTCATCGCGACAGCATGGCCACCGTTATCACGCACAACGCCTTTCGGCTTACCTGTCGTACCCGATGTATAAAGTATGTAGAGCGGATCGGTTGCTAACACCGGAACACAACCATGTGGCAGCGCTTGGTTGTACTCTCGCTGCCAATCTAAGTCTCTATCTTGGTTTAGCTCAGCGTCGCACTCTGGACGTTGGAAAACAAACACTTTCTCAGGCTTCCAACGGCTGTCCATAATGGCTTTGTCTACCATTGGTTTGTATGGAATGACTTTGTTGATCTCAATCCCGCACGACGCCGTCATGATCACTTTCGGCTCTGCATCTTCAATTCGTACAGCAAGCTCATTAGGAGCAAAACCGCCGAATACTACGGAATGAATCGCCCCCAAACGCGCGCAGGCAAGCATCGCCATTGCGGCTTCTGGGATCATCGGCATGTAAATAACGACTCGGTCTCCTTTTTCAACACCTTGAGCAGACAGCATGCCAGCAATTTTTGCTACTTGGTCACGTAGGTCGCTATAGGTGTACGTGGCTTTACGACCTGTCACTGGCGAGTCATAAATGAGTGCAGTATTATCACCGCGTCCTTGCTCGCAATGGTAATCTAATGCTAACCAGCACGTATTCATTACACCATCTGGAAACCAACGTTCTATGCCGTTTTCATCAGATTTCAAGATAGTTTTAGGAGATTCGAACCAATCGATATTCTCCGCTTGAGCGCGCCAAAAACTCTCCGGTTCATTCTTCGCCCATAAGTATTCTTTTTCGTATGAAGACATATTGCTTCCTCCAGTATGTCCTGACATTGCTCTCGTTCTACTCAAAGATCGCTCTTTTAATCCAAAGATCGTCTCTTTTAATCGAAGACATAGAAGGGTACACGCACAAATCCCTCCATCAGTATTCTCGCACTTCGGCTCATAATGGCTTTTTGCACCACCCAGCCCTGCTCAGTTTGCTTCGCTTGTGCCCCAACTTTTAACGTTCCTGACGGGTGGCCAAAAGTCACGGACTCTTTTTCACCGCCACCAGCGGCTAAATTCACTAACGTTCCGGGCACACACGCAGCAGAAGCAATAGCAACGGCTGCTGTTCCCATCATTGCATGATGTAGCTTGCCCATCGACAGCGCGCGAACGAGCACATCAATATCCGACTCATTAACTGCTTTACCACTTGAAGACAGGTAACTTTTCGGTTTAGAAACAAACGCTATTTTCGGCGTATGTTGGCGTGTTTGAGCTTCTTCTAAATCAGAAATCAGGCCCATTTTTAACGCGCCATATGCACGGATGGATTCGAACATTGCTAATGCTGTGTCATCGTTGTTGATATCGTCTTGCAGCTCGGTGCCCTGATATCCAATCGATTCAGCATCAATAAAAATGGTTGGTATGCCCGCGTTAATAAAGGTCGCGTTGAACGTACCCACATCCGGCACCACTAAATCATCAACTAAGTTACCCGTAGGGAACATACTTCCTTCGCCATCAGAAGGGTCAACGAAATCGACTTGAATCTCGGCGGCCGGAAACGTCACGCCATCGAGCTCAAATTCGCCGGTTTCTTGAACGAAACCATTGACGATTGGCACGTGAATCAAGATGGTTTTGCTGATGTTCACCTGCCAAACACGCACCGTCACAATGCCATTTTCTGGAATGCGATCTTGTGGGATCAGACCAGCATGAATGGCGAAAGGACCGACAGCGGCAGACAAGTTGCCGCAGTTACCGCTCCAATCGACGAATGGTTTGTCGATCGACACTTGACCAAATAAGTAGTCAACATCGTGATCGGCTCTGCTGCTGCGCGAAACAATCACTGTTTTACTGGTGCTTGACGTCGCGCCCCCCATGCCATCAATTTGCTTCGCGTAAGGATCAGGGCTGCCAATAACGCGTAGCAACAGTTTGTCACGTGCGGCTCCAGCCACTTGCGCTTCTTGAGGCAAATCCTCTAGGTTGAAAAAGACACCTTTACTCGTGCCGCCACGCATGTACGTCGCGGGCACTTTTATTTGGCTTGTTTGATTCGGAGTATTATTTGACATACGCACTCCTTATTGTGCCAAGAAATCTTGCGCGAAACGCTGCAGAACACCGCCTGCGTTGTACACGTGAACTTCGTCAGCGGTATCTAAGCGACAAGTAACCGGAACATCGACTTTATCGCCGTTGCTGCGTGTGATAACCAGCGCTAAATCAGCGCCCGGCTTGATTTCTCCAACCACGTCGTAAAGTTCCGTACCATCCAGCTCTAGCGTATTGCGGTTAACGCCCGACTTAAATTGCAGTGGTAGTACGCCCATGCCAACCAAGTTAGTACGGTGAATACGCTCAAAGCCTTCAGCAACAATGGCTTCTACGCCTGCCAGTCGAACGCCTTTTGCTGCCCAGTCACGGGATGACCCCTGACCGTAATCCGCGCCAGCCACCACGATCAATGGTTGTTTACGATTCATGTAGGTTTCAATCGCTTCCCACATACGAACCACCTGCCCTTCTGGCTCTACACGCGCCAGAGATCCCTGCACGACTTCGCCGTTTTCCTTCACCATTTCATTGAACAACTTTGGGTTAGCGAAGGTCGCGCGTTGCGCCGTTAAGTGGTCACCACGGTGAGTCGCGTAAGAGTTGAAATCTTCTTCTGGCACACCCATTTTCGCTAAGTATTCACCTGCTGCGCTGCTTGCGAGAATCGCGTTGGATGGTGATAAGTGATCAGTGGTGATGTTGTCGCCCAGAATCGCCAATGGACGCATGCCAGACAATGTTCTTTCTCCCGCTAGCGCACCTTCCCAGTACGGTGGTCGGCGGATATAGGTACTCATCGGACGCCAGTCGTACAGCGGGTTGGGATTTTGCTCTTGATCATTCAGCTTAAACATCTGAATGTAAACTTGCTTAAACTGCTCAGGTTTAACATGAGTACCGACAACTGCATCGATCTCTTCATCGCTTGGCCACAAATCATTTAAGTAAATTGGTTTGCCATGTTGGTCAGTGCCCAGTGCATCGCGCTCGATATCAAAACGAATCGTACCGGCCAGCGCATAAGCGACAACCAATGGTGGTGAAGCCAAAAAAGCTTGTTTGGCGTACGGATGGATTCGACCATCAAAGTTACGGTTACCAGAAAGCACCGCTGTCGCATATAAATCACGGTCGATGATCTCTTGTTGGATTTTTGGATCCAGCGCACCACTCATACCGTTACAAGTTGTACATGCGTAACCAACAATGCCAAAGCCAAGCTTCTCTAGCTCTGGTAATAAGCCCGCTTCTTCCAGATACAAGCGTGCAACTTTAGAACCCGGAGCAAAAGACGATTTCACCCAAGGTTTACGTACAAGACCAAGTTCGTTGGCTTTCTTCGCCACAAGACCAGCAGCAACCACGTTTCTTGGGTTACTAGTATTCGTACATGAGGTAATAGCAGCGATGATCACTGCACCATCTGGCAACTCGCCTTCTTTCTCTTCCCACGCTCCAGAAATGCCGCGCTGTGCCAACTCAGAAGTTGGTAAACGACGATGAGGGTTTGACGGACCAGCCAAGTTACGGCTAACTGATGATAAATCGAACTCAAGTACGCGCTCGTAAACGGCGCTATCAAGATCGTCTGCCCAAAGACCGGTTTGTTTTGCGTAATTTTCTACTAAAGCAACTTGTTCTTCATCTCGACCAGTTAGTTTCAAGTAATTGATGGTCTGCTCATCAATATAAAACATGCCAGCTGTTGCGCCGTATTCTGGTGTCATGTTTGAAATCGTTGCGCGGTCTCCGATCGTTAGATCACGTGCGCCTTCTCCGAAGAATTCAAGATATGAAGATACCACACGCTCATTACGCAGAAACTCAGTAATCGCAAGGACAATATCCGTTGCGGTAATGCCCGGTTGACGTTTACCCGTCAGTTTGACACCGACAATATCTGGTAGACGCATCATTGATGGTCGGCCAAGCATGACGGTTTCTGCTTCCAGACCACCGACACCTATCGCAATAACACCAAGAGCGTCTACGTGAGGCGTGTGACTGTCCGTACCCACACAGGTGTCTGGGTAGGCAATGCCCTGCTTTGCTTGTACCACAGGAGACATTTTTTCCAAGTTGATTTGGTGCATGATGCCATTCCCAGCTGGAATCACGCTGACGTTTTCAAACGCTGTTTTACACCACTCAATAAAGTGGAATCGGTCTTCATTACGGCGCTCTTCAATCGCGCGGTTTTTGTCGAAGGCATCAGGGTCAAAGCCCGCATGTTCAACCGCTAAAGAGTGGTCAACGATCAATTGTGTCTCAACCACTGGGTTCACTTTTGCAGGATCACCGCCCTGATCTGAAATGGCATCGCGCAGACCCGCTAAATCGACTAGAGCGGTCTGACCAAGAATGTCATGACAAACAACGCGTGCTGGATACCAAGGAAAATCAAGATCGCGTTTGCGTTCAATTAACTGTTTCAGGCTATCTGTCAATGTGTTCGGGTCACAGCGGCGGACCAGTTGCTCAGCTAGCACGCGAGAGGTATAAGGGAGTGTTTCATAGGCTCCAGGAGAAATGGCATTGACGGCTTCGCGTGCATCAAAATAATCCAGTTGAGTTCCCGGAAGCGGCTTACGATATTGAGTATTAATATTTGTGTTCATGGTTTGCTTCCATTCAGTCTTTACATCTTGCCTTCATCAAGGTTTTCCATTGCTCCAGAAACACAGTGATGAGAGGATCTCCTTCCTCTGTTAGAGAGAATGACAAAGGAAGGAGATGGTCAACCAAAGCATATAATGCCCTCGTTGACCTTCGCGCTAGCGATTCTCGATAGGCACCCATTCTTGATGATCTGGGCCCGTATAATCGGCACTTGGGCGAATAATACGGTTATTGGCACGCTGTTCATAAACGTGTGCAGCCCAGCCCGTTAAACGACTCATCACAAAGATTGGGGTAAATAGTTTGGTTGGAATGTCCATGAAGTGGTAAGCCGATGCATGGAAGAAGTCCGCATTACAGAACAGACCTTTCTCTCGCTTCATCACTGATTCAACACGCTCAGAAACCGCATATAGATGAGTATCACCAACTTGTTTCGATAGCTCTTTGGACCATCGTTTTATTAAGGCGTTGCGAGGGTCACTTTCACGATAAATCGCGTGACCGAAGCCCATGATCTTGTCTTTATTGGCTAGCATTTTCATGATGTTCGCTTCCGCCTCGTCGGGCGTTTGCCAATCTTCAATCATTTCCATCGCCGCTTCGTTCGCACCACCGTGAAGTGGCCCACGAAGCGTACCGATTGCTGCCGTGATACAAGAATGGATGTCTGACAACGTTGATGCACAAACGCGTGCTGCGAATGTAGAAGCATTAAACTCATGTTCAGCATAAAGAATGAGCGAGCAATGCATCACTTGTTTGTGCAGCGCAGATGGCGCTTTGTCTGTAAGTAATCGTAAGAAGTAACCACCGATGCAATCTTCAGTCTGATCCTCGGTGTTGATACGCACGCCATCATGACTAAAGCGGTACCAGTAACAGATGATGGCAGGGAACAAGGCTAGCATACGTTCGGTTGCTTTCAGTTGCTCCTCGAAGCTCATTTCTTGCTCTAGGTTACCCAATACAGAACAACCCGTGCGCATTACGTCCATTGGGTGTGCGCTTGCAGGAATTAACTCTAAAGCTTGTTTTAGCTCGGCTGGCAAACCTCTAAGGCTGAGTAGGTGTGTCTTGTATGCATCGAGTTCTTGTTGATTCGGCAAGTGACCGCGTAACAGAAGGTGAGCCACTTCTTCAAACTGTGCGTTGTTCGCAAGATCAGTAATATCGTATCCACGATAAGTTAAACCAGTTCCCGTTTTTCCGACAGTACATAAAGCTGTGCTTCCTGCGCTTTGACCACGAAGGCCTGCGCCACCTAATTCTGCTTTCTTTTCTGCAGTTTGAGACATTGTTTGAACTCCTTTTCTGTCTGACTTTTCCCTCTCTGGGGTGTTTTTAGCCAAACGAATTTCACGTTATTAGATGAGATAAATTCCGATTATCTTTTTCTTGGGCTTCCGTTTATTTTTGCTTTTCCCCCGCTATTTCCCTTCAGAGAATAACTGGTCAAGTTTGTCTTCGTAGTCGTGGTAATTCAGGTGCTGATACAACTCTTTACGTGTTTGCATCGAATCAACCAGTGCTTCCTGATTACCCACTTCTAGCAAATGTTTGTAGACCGTTTCAGCAGCTTTGTTCATGGCACGGAACGCACTTAATGGATAAAGCACCATGTCCACTTTTGCTTTCGCTAGCTCATCGCAGCCATACAGCGGTGTCGCGCCAAATTCTGTAATATTCGCCAGAATAGGAACGTGCTTTCCGGTCGCTTGCTCAAGCGCATTTGAAAACTGAAGGTACTGGTCCAGCTTGTTCATCGCTTCGGGGAAGATCATGTCTGCGCCAGCTTCCACACACGCAATCGCGCGCTCGATTGCGCTGTCCATGCCTTCAACAGCTAACGCGTCAGTACGAGCCATAATCACGAAACTTTCATCATTGCGTGCATCAACCGCGGCTTTTACACGATCAACCATCTCTTGCTGGCTGACTATTGCTTTGTTCGGACGATGACCACAACGTTTCTGTGCGACTTGGTCTTCCATGTGCACCGCTGCCGCGCCCGCTTTTTCCATCGCTTTGATCGTGCGAGCAATGTTAAATGCACCGCCAAAACCCGTGTCGATATCAACCAAAAGAGGCAAATCACATGCGTTAGTGATGCGGTCAACGTCAACCAAAACGTCGTTTAATGTTGTGATACCGAGATCCGGCAATCCGTATGACGCATTTGCGATACCGCCACCAGACAAGTAGATCGCTTGGTGACCCAAGTTTTTTGCCATCATGGCGCAATACGGGTTTATAGTGCCGACAATTTGTAGTGGATTATTTTGTTCAATGGCGAGTCTGAATTTCGCTCCCGGTGTTAAGCTCATGACGAATTCCTTCTAGTCTTTGTCTAAACTTTCTGTATGTATAATTTGAGATTGGATGAGCTTTCGACTTCCTGATATGTGTCTTCTCATCAACATTTCTGCAAGCTCTTCATCGCGATTGCGAATGGCTTCCAAAATGAATTTGTGTTCGGTGAGCGCCTCATTCGGGCGAGATTGCGCACGTGGCGACTGGTAACGATACATCCGTAATAAGTGATAGAGTTCATCACACAGCAGAGATATTAACTTACTGTTTCTGCTCGCTTGGATGATGCGATAGTGAAAATCAAAGTCACCATGTTGATGGAAGTAAGACGCGCCTTCCATTTGGTCTATATGCTTGGAATGTGTCGACAATAGCATTTCCAAGCTTAAGAGCTCTTCTTGCGTAATGTGTCGCGCAGCTAACCTTGCCGCCATGCCTTCCAATGCTTCTCGAACGGCATAAAGTTCTATCAGCTTTTCCGGAGAAAAAGTGGTCACTCTAGCCCCAACATGAGGAATTCGCTCGATGAGCCCTAGCCCCTCTAAGCGCATCAATGCTTCACGCAAAGGCCCACGACTGACTTGATATTTCTTTGCTAGCTCAGGCTCTGATATCTTATGGCCAGGCTTCACGTCGCCATTAACAATGACTTCAATGAGTGTTTCGGTCAGCGTTTCGGATTTGGTGTGTTCTTTCTCAGAACCCAGCACTTTATAACGAGCTTTCAACTCAGAGTTCATATTCAGATACTCTTGTTACCGACATCGAAATGTCTACAATTTCTTAACCTGAATATAAAGTAGTCGATCAAAGTGTCGACAATCAAGTAAATTGTCGACAATTTAGACTAAGGTCGTAATTTAAATGGGCCTAAAATGCCTATTAAGTGCCGTTTTTAGCAGAAATAAAGAATGGGGAACTCATATTGTCGACAACTTATAAACCTTTAAGCTTATGATCTAAAAACTAAAAGCTCAGCTGTCGAACAATAATCGGATAAAAAACTATTCTTTAGGTACAAATTGATCAAAGACTTGTTGCGAAGTCATCTTTTGTGAAGCGGAATTGAGGTCATAATAAGCTGGCTTTTCATCGGTAAAAATCTCTAAAGTGAGTTTGAAATCTGGGTTATCGAACAAACCAGCGGAAAGAATGTACTCACCTGTCGGCAACAAATGGTAGAAAAGGTTTGTGCCACACTCACCGCAAAACCCCCTCACTCCCCAGTCTGACGACTGATAACGTTTAGGTTCGCCACCTTTAAACGTCACGTTAGGCCCACAATGCACCGCATGAAGTGCGCCACTCGACCATTTTCGACACATCGAGCAATGGCACAGGCTAACCTCATTTTTAACCTCAGCGATGACTTCAATTGCCCCGCACAAACACGTCCCTTTCATTCTCTTTTCCTCGTTCATTTCCGTCATTTTATTATGGCCTACCAAAGCGTAAAGCCGCGTGACCTAACACCAACTTCTCGCCGTGAACTTTATGAACAAAATAACCGAAATGCTCAATATTCTCTTTATATCTCTTTTACAGACAGATATTTAACACTTAATTAACCTTTACACCAAGTTCAGCTTTAACGCTTACAAGGCATGACAACTGAGCAAAAACAATAAGGCTCAACTAAATAGAGTCGCTAACATAAGGAACGTGAACATGTTAAAGGTACTCAAACCAACGCTCGCAGCTTCAATCATCGCAGCTTCATTTTCATTCAACGCTCTTGCTGCAGATATTGAAAAAATGCACTTTCTTATCCCTGGAGGTGCCGGTGGCGGTTGGGACATGACCGCCCGAGGTACTGGTGATGTATTAATAAAATCAGACATCGTCGAAACCGTATCATTTCAAAACCTATCTGGTGGTGGCGGTGGCAAAGCAATCGCACATTTGATTGAAACGGCTGATCGTCAAGAAGATACACTCATGGTGAACTCAACACCGATCGTCGTTCGCTCGCTCAGTGGGATCTTCCCACAATCTTTCCGCGACTTGACTCCTGTTGCCGCAACGGTTGCCGATTATGGCGCCATTGTTACATCAGCCGATTCTCCTTATAGCTCTTGGGAAGATGTCGTTAAAGCTTTTAAAGAAAACCCACGTAAGGTGAAGGTTGCTGGTGGCTCTGCTCGTGGTTCTATGGATCATTTGGTTATAGCAGCAGCTTTCAAAGGTGAAGGTTTTGATGCGCGAAAAGTTCGTTACATTGCCTATGATGCAGGTGGAAAAGCCATGGCAGCCCTACTTTCAGGCGAAACACAACTGCTCTCTACAGGGCTAGGTGAAGTACTCGAAATGTCTAAGTCTGGGCAAGTGAAAGTGTTAGCGATTACAGCACCAAAACGTTTAGAAGCTGCGCCTAACATTCCAACTCTCACCGAATATGGTAATGAAACTGTCTTTGCTAACTGGCGTGGATTCTTTGCAGCACCAGGCACAAGCCAAGAAAAGCTAGATGAATGGAATGCCGCATTTACTAAAATGTATAACACCGACGAATGGCAAGTCGTTCGAGACCGCAATGGTTGGATCGACAACTATAAAGCGGATAAAGCATTCTTCGCGTTTCTTGAAGATCAAGAGCAACAGATGGGTGACTTAATGCGCGAGTTAGGCTTCCTGAAGTAACAATCGAATTGGGGTCCCTCAGATACCAACCTCAATGAATAACGTAGGTTGGTATTTCCCCATTGTATTTGCACTCTAAGTTTCACCGCATATGGACATTGTCGACAATCGACATGCACACTCCTTTGTTTATATACCCAAAGCGGCTCGACTAGCAGCGAAATGCTTAATTGTTAATGGTTTAGTTTATTCATTGACGTCCATATGCGGTCTTTTTTACTTTTGTTAGGAGTTGAATATGCCTCGTTCAACCAACTTTTTCACCAAAGAGTATTTGCTCTGTCGTGACCGCGTCGGCGCAATGATCTTTCTACTTTTCTGTCTTTGCTACGGTTATCAAACCTCACAAATTCCATTGTTTCCAGGTGATGAGTATGAACCATTCACCGCACGTACTCTGCCAACCATCCTGACTTACGTTGGTGTCGGCCTTTCTTTGCTATTGCTGGTGACAGGACAACCAGATAAACAAAGTGGCGCAGTGCTGACCTTCAATTGGAAGTTACTGATTGCCTTTTTAATTTTAATGGCGCTCTACGGCGTGGGCCTGACTTACTTAGGTTTTGTGATAGCTACTGGCTTCTTTTTATTGGCTGGCTTTTATCTGCTCGGGGAAAGACGTAAACCCGTTCTGTTTGGCGCGTCGTTTCCATTCGTGATCGCGTTCTACTTATTACTCACTCAAGGTTTGGACATCTATCTCGAACCGGGTTTGATTTTCACCATCTGGTAGTCAAAGAAAGGACTGAATTATGTTAGATGGAATTCTACAAGGTTTATCCACCGCAGTAATGCCAATGAACATTATGATGGTGATCGTTGGTTGCTTCGTCGGTACATTTATCGGCATGTTACCTGGACTTGGGCCGATCTCAGCCATTGCTTTGATGATCCCAATTACTTATGGCCTAGAGCCCTCCTCTGGCCTTATTTTAATGGCGGGTGTTTATTACGGTGCGGTATTTGGTGGTTCTACATCGTCGATTTTAATTAACGCGCCGGGTTGTTCTTCAACCGTGGTCACAGCATTCGACGGCTACCCAATGGCTCAAAAAGGCCAGGCAGGTAAAGCATTAGCTTTGGCAGCTTATTCGTCTTTCACTGGCGGTACGCTATCTGCCATTATGTTGCTTGTTGCCGCACCAGCATTGGCTAGCGTCTCCCTTAGCTTCCAATCGTCGGACTATTTTGCGTTGATGCTACTTGGGTTATCAGCAGTCGCGGCTTTTGCGGGGAAAGGTCAGGTAATCAAAGCGTGGATGATGACCATTCTTGGTTTGATGCTATCTACAGTTGGAATCGATAAAGGCGTAGGCGTTGAACGCTTTACCTTCGGTTTAACGGATTTAATGGATGGCTTTAGCTTCTTGTTGCTTGCAATGGCGACATTCGCACTGGGTGAGACACTGATGGGCATCCTTAAACCATCAAAAGACACCAGCGATGAAGAACAAGAAAAGCTGAGCAACATTGGCTCAATGAAAGTGACCAAGGAAGAAATCAAAGATGCTGCGCCTGTTTCAATTCGCTCTTCAATATTAGGTTTCTTCACTGGCGTTCTTCCTGGCGCAGGGGCAACCATTGCTGCTTTTTTAAGCTATGGTATGGAGCGCAACCTCGCACCTAAAGAGAAAAAGGATGAGTTCGGTAAAGGCAGTATCCGTGGTTTGGTTGCGCCAGAGTCTGCGAACAATGCAGCATCTAGTGGTTCATTTGTACCGCTATTAACGCTTGGTATTCCGGGCTCTGGTACAACAGCAATAATGCTCGGTGCGCTGATCGCTTATGGTATTCAACCTGGCCCTCGCCTATTTGTTGAACACCCAGATGTGTTCTGGTCAGTGATCATTTCCATGTACTTCGGCAACATCGTACTTGTGATCCTGAACTTACCATTGATTCCGTACATTTCAAAGCTTTTGGCGGTTCCAAGAACGGTGCTTCTACCGATGATTTTATTCTTCTCAATCACCGGGGTTTATTTGGTCTCTTTTAACACTATGGATGTGTTCGTGATGCTGATTGTGGCTATGGCTGCCATTGCACTTCGGCTCGCTAACTTCCCGCTCGCACCTTTATTGCTGGGCTTCATCCTTGGAGGATTAATGGAAGAGAACTTACGCCGCGCATTAATGATTTCAGATGGAGAACTGAGTTTCCTATGGGAGCGTCCTATTACCCTTACCTTTACTGTTTTAGCTGTATTGGTATTGGCAAGTCCACTAATCGTAAAGCTGATTCAAAAGTTTAAAGCACAGCCAGTCAGCGTTGAGCAGTAATCGCTGTCTCTTTCAACCTAGATAAAGCCATCCATCGTGATGGCTTTATCTTCCGCCCTCCAAATCGTTCGCTTATTGTGCAGATGGTATTGACAAATCACTGTCGTTATATGAAGGTGATTGTATGAATACAAACTTAGCGCAACTTAACCAACGAATTATCATCATTCCATAGGAATGGTGGGATTTTTTGATGCGCTCAGTATTTATCGAACCCACCCATAGCGGTGGGTTTTCTGTCTCTACCGTATGGGAAAAGCTCTCTTGGAGGCGGTCACAATGCAAAAAATAGCAGTTTTTGGTAAACCCGGCAGTGGAAAATCGACGGTAAGTAAAGCAATCGCGTCTGCTACCGGTCTTCCTCTTCATCAATTAGATTCAATAGTCTATAAACCAAACGGTGATCCCGTCGAGCGTAACGTTTTTGATGAAGCCCATAGCAATATACTAAGCTCAGATCGTTGGATTATAGATGGCCTTGGACCGATCAGCTCTTTCAACGCTCGTTTAGATGCAGCCGATACTCTCATTTATATTGATCTACCATACTCCGTAAGCTATTGGTTTGTCACGAAACGTCTCCTTAAAGGACTATTCATAAAACCTGAAGGTTGGCCTGATGGTAGTTCGGTACTGAAAGGAACGTTACAAAGCTACAAAGTTCTTCAGCAATGCCCCGCATTCTGGAATGATGACTTTATGTATAGCCTCGAAGGGTACTCTCAAAGTAAAGCCGTTCATGTCATCAAAAACGTTACAGAACTGAACAATTTTGTTTTAGAGCGGGTAAAGTAAACCTCATATCAGAACATTAGAGCATGTAGGTTAGATCATCTGAAGCTCTAACAATGAAAAAGAACATAACAAGGATTGTTTATGCTTTTAGAACTCTCACTTTTATTCATTGCTGGCGTAATTGGTGGGATCATTAACTCCATAGCGGGAGGCGGAAGCTTTATTACTTTTCCGGCTCTATTGGCAGTTGGTGTTCCTCCTATTATGGCTAACGCAACAAACACATATGCTTCATGTGCGGGTTACATTAGTGGAGCCGTCGGGTTCAGAGAAGAGATCATGAAGAACAAGCATGAACTGCTGTTCACAGTCTCATTCAGTTTAGTCGGCGGCGCTGTCGGAGCATATCTGTTGCTCAACACGCCAGAATCGCTATTTATGGAAGCCATCCCTTGGTTACTCTTATTTGCCACCGTGCTTTTTCTCACCGGTTCTCGTTTAACAATGCTAATCAAAACTGTCGCGAAAGAGCACAAACATGCTGGCATACTCGGAGCAATCGCGTTGGGTTTACTACTTGTTGGTGTCTCTGCTTACGGTGGTTTTTTCAACGCAGGTTTAGGGGTTATTGTTCTGAGCTATCTGGTAGTAGCTGGCCACCAAGACATTAATTTAATGAACGGTTTGAAATTGCTCGTATCTACGTGTGTTTCACTCATTGCTATCGTGATTTTTGTTGCCAATGGCTCCATTGACTGGCACACAGGTAGTGTTGTTTTGGTCGGTACGTTGGTAGGTGGGTATCTTGCAGCTCGTGTATCTCGTCAACTGAATCCCAATCATGTTAAAGGGTTTGTTGCTCTTTCTTCTATTCTCATCACTATTTACTTTTTCATTGATGTTTATGTTTAAGCAAAACTTGTACAAGTGGATAGCACTCCTACAAAAACGCCAGCGCGAAAGATTAATGCAGATGGCTTAACGATTTTTTGTGTCACTCCAGCGAGGTTAGGAATCTAATAACACGACACTGAGCGGCTAATGAAACCATTTTGATCACAAAGTGCTCGGATGGAAGATCCTGTATCACGCTCCTTCGTCGCTGTACAGGATGACGAGAAATAGAAATATGCCACTCGCAGTTAAACGAGTGGCATTGTTCGAGAAAGATGGCGTTTTACATCAATAATAAGAGAAAGTACCGCTTACTTAATCAGCCCTACTTCTTTGTAGTATTTGAGCGCACCTGGGTGAAGAGGCGCAGATAAACCGTCTTTTACCATTTCCTCTTTCTTCAAGTTTGCAAACGCTGGGTGGAGACGGCGGAAATCATCGAAGTTTTCAAATACCGCTTTAACCACGTTATAAACCACATCTTCTGGTACAGCAGTAGAAGAAACAAACGTCGCGCCCACACCAAAGGTTTGAACATCACTATCTGTGCCACGATACATACCACCTGGGACATTTGCGACACGATAGAAGCTGTTGTCTGCAACCAGTTTTTCTACATTAGGTCCAGCTACCGTTACGATATTACTATCACACGACGTAGTGGCTTCTTTAATCGCTCCACTTGGGTGACCAACGGTATAAATCATCGCATCAATTTTGTTATCACAAAGTGCTTTTGATTGCTCTGCTGCTTTTAACTCAGAGACAAGCTTAAAGTCGTCGTTACTCCAACCATACTGGTTCATTAGCACTTCCATAGTACCTCGCTGACCAGAACCAGGATTACCAATGTTGACGCGCTTACCTTTCAAGTCATCAAAAGTTTTGATGTTCGCGTCTTTACGTGCAACGACAGTAAACGGTTCTGGATGAACGGAGAATACGGCGCGTAGCTCTTTAAAAGGCCCGCTTTCTTCAAACTTACTGGTTCCTTTGTAAGCATGATACTGCCAGTCTGATTGCGCGATACCAAGGTCCAATTCACCAGCACGAATAGTGTTGATGTTATAAATCGATCCCCCAGTACTTTCTACCGAACAACGGATACCGTGATCTTCTCGCGATTTGTTAACCAAGCGACAAATAGCGCCACCAGTCGGATAATAAACCCCTGTTACGCCACCGGTACCAATCGTGACAAACGTTTCCTCCGCAGACGCAGAAAAGCCTGTTGTGAGTGCCGCCAAAGAAGCCGCAAGTGCGATTTGCTTAAACTTAAACATTGAACATCCCTTTTACTTGTGTTGATGACCGTTTAAGTATAGCAATCGTTAACAATTTGATAACGTTTGAGTTCTCATCCTTGGCGGTTAGCTTAGTAATCACCATTTTATTGGCATATTCTGCCGTTATATAATGGCTCTATATAAGCGTAAACCGTATAGTCTAGAAAATTAAATCTTTAGACTGATATGTCCATTCTAAATTATCTATTAAATAGAAATACTCAGGTCAAATTACTATAATCTTGTTAAATAACCTTTATTCTATATAAATATGATGAGTTATAACTCCAGCCAGAAGACATGATGTACTTGAAATAAATAATACGAATGAGAGAACAAACAATCGTTGAATATGAATTGGAACCTTATCCCTCTTCTCTAACATTTTATATCGTTTCGCATGAAAAGTGCTCAGAAAAACAGTTCCATATTGTAGTACTCCGTGACCTGATAAGAATATATTCAGAGTGTAGTATCGAACTCCATTATCAAGAGCATCTTCAAGATACTTCAACCACTTGGATTTCAAATAAATAACAAACAAAAACCAAGCAAATATACCTAAAATTCCAACCGTAGTCAGATAAATCACTAAATCTGATGCTAAACTGATATCTTCCATCTTCGACTACTTATTAAGTTGAGTTTTATATAATTCTGTTCCCAAATACTCACCAGTCGAACTACCATATTTTGTTATTGAGTATCTAATTACACCCTTCACTACAAAAAATTCTTAAACACACTTTTTGTGAATAATAATGGCACTTTAACTTAATTTTACGCAACAAGGCTACTATGAAGTTGTTAGCTTTGAGCTGAGTTCAACAAAAACAGTAACTTTTATGCAATGTAACTCACTACGTTATATTGCTTTACAAACAAATCACCCAGTAAATATCCGTATCTAGTTTAGATAGCTGAAATAAAAAAAGCGTTGTATAAACAACGCTTTGTAGTTAGTGAAACGGATGGTTACACCGTTGGGACTGATGCTCGCCACGCTTGGTTCTGGCTATCTGAGATAGATCGGAACAAGTCACGTAGTTCTTTCAATAAGCCTTCTTGGAAACCAATGTTTTCATCGGCTTTCTGTTTGGCTGCTTGTGCGCGAGTCGCTTGTACTTCATCATCTTTGCTGCGCGCTTGCGCTTTGGTTTGCTCTACATTCGATGCTGAGTTTGCCATCTGGCCCAAAGCTTGAAGAATCGCGTTCTTCGCTTGGTTTGAGCTCATCAACTTATCGAACTTACGGCCACCACTTGTCAGCTGCGCTGTCGTGTCTGCGATATTGTCTTTCGCTAGTGAGTGCGCACGCTTAACCTGATCTTGCTGAGTTTTAGACAAGCTATTGTTATTTAATAACTCTTCTGCTTGATCGAAGCCAGCTTTTTGCGTTTTCAGTACATTATTGCTCGCCATTTCATTCTTGATTTCTTTCCCTGCTTTGAAAGAACCAAGGGCACCAATAATTGCGGTAGCACCCGCTAATACACCCGAAACGACTGCCATCGCGATCATTGCGCTTGCCGAGTTGTTTAGTTCTGCCGCTTGGCTTTCTAAACTCGCGACGTTTGCTTCAACAGCAATTTCACGTTGTAGCACTTGCTGCTCACGGCTCAGCTTTGATACTTGATACAACAATGTTAATAGCGTCAACGATTGTGATACCGCATCTGATGGTGACTTGATCACCTCCTCACCGTTAAGCGCTTTCATCGTTGTGCTCATTAATGAGCTCACCGTCGGCGCAAGAGCACTCATTAAGTTTGCAACAACTTGAGCTTGGTTACTCACTGTAGGAGCTTTAGGCGTCTCTAACTGGTAGCGTGCTGCACCAGAAACACCTGACTCACTTTGGCTTTTAACGGCACCCGCTTCAAGCTTTGTTTCCGGCGCTTTTTCTGCTTTGTTGGTTTTAATGGTATCGCCTAAACCGTATAGTTCACCACGACCCGTTCCGCCTACTTTATCTAGCATAATAAACTCCTTATACCGTTGCAGGACGGCTTAACACCGTTTGCATAGTTTCACTTTTCGCTTGAATCATTTGCATGATGAGGCTCATCAGCTCTTGGAAGTCTTCCATCAACTTACCAATCTCTTCTTTGAGCTTATCAATGACAGCCTGGCTTAACGTCATTTTGGCTCGAAGGTCTGTGATATCAGCCTGAATCTCTGTTACGTGAGCATTGTTAGCAGCATGGACACTGTCCGTTGCGCCTTTACCCACATTGACGGCAAGATCGACGGTTTCTGCGCCATAACGAATCGCTTTCGCTGTTGTTGTCGCAGCTTTTGTGCCCATATCCGCCACTTTCGCCATGTTTGCAGCGGCTTTCGTAGCGATTTCCGTGACCTTTTGAGCTACCTTACCAGCACCTTTTGCTGCAAGTTTCGCGATACCGCCAGCTGCTGCACCACCAAACGTCACAACAGCTCCAATAACCGCGACGGCGATTTCTAATGCCATTACGACTTTGTTTAGCACATCGACATTTACGCCCGCTTCTTTTAGCGCATCTTGAACGGCTGGCTCTTGCAACGCCATGCTCACTGCTCCCATGACGCCACCAGCGATCATAAGTGCACCGGCTGCTGCACCAACACCCGTTGCCACCATTACGGCACCAACAACAATAGAAACCACCGCACTGATCCAACCAAAGATCTTCGCTGCTAAGCCTGATTTTTGGGCTTCTTTTGCAGCGGCTTCCGATTCTTTGATTTTGTCTTGGTTTTCCACCATCTCTTTTTCGTGCTTAGCTTTTGCGACCTTCACTTCCTGAATTTTCAGCTCGTTTTGAGCACTTTTCAGTTTATCCGTGATAGCAGCAAGCTCTACTTCAAAATCATCAGCAGATCCTGCGATGATTTTGACGGCAATCGAACCTGTTTGGTCTGCAACTGCATGGAGAGATTTTGCAATGGTATCGACGATCTTTTGCAGCTGTGCCATGGCTTTTAGCGTCAAATCATTCACTTTGTCACTAACAGCTGCGTTAGGTGCATCTAACTGAACTTTTACTTTTCCGGTGTTCAGTACATCTGCATCTTTACTCTTCACGTTTTCTACCGTCACAGAAGGCGTCGCTGTAGACGCCGTTTTCTGCACGTTATCTAACGTGGCTTGGCCAGATTCAGGGCTATAAACCTGTGTCTGGATGCGGTCAAGTGCAATAGAACTCATAGTCTAATTACTCCTTTTTATTTCTCACCGCTTCTAACATGATGCCTGCACGCTCATGCAAATCTGCATATTGTGATTTTCCGGCAGACATCTCCTTCGCGCTGTAAAACCCACTCTCTGCTTCTGTCAGTTGTTCCAGTTTAAGGTGACATTCAGCAGAGTGAAAAGGTGGGCGTGGATCATTTACGTCCACTAGCGCTGCGTAGCTGTAGGCGTCTATTGCCTGCAGATACTCACCCAACTCCTGACGAGCCGCGCCAAGGCCAATGAAAAATCGCGCCTGATAATGATCAAGCATGCTGAGTAATTGAAATACTTTCGCTGCTTGCTCAATCTTTCCCGATTGGAAAAAGTTGTAACCTACGGCATAAATATGTTCGATGGTGTCCTGAGACACATCGTGCAACATTTTTAACGTGCCTCCCTCTTCCAAAAAAGACAGCAGTTCTTCTGCTTGCATTTGAGATGGATCGGTCGCGTTTGTTTTAGTCATGGTTGGTTATCCTTAAATGGCTCGTAGGATTTCTTGTAAAATACTGTGGTACTTCTGAACAAACTTGTTCATCGCTTCAACGGTCGAGTTGTATTGAGAACTGGTGTCGTTCAGCTCAGTGGTTTTGATTTGCACTTCATCGTTAAGCAACTTGGATTTAGCACTGACAGAACTAGAAAAATTAGACAGTTTTTTCGACTTCTCTTCGTCTTGGTACGACGCACCATCACCGATAGTAATACCTTGTGTTTGAAGGAAGTCTCGATGGTTTGTTATCTTATTATCCGTCAAATACTTGTACTCAGGTGAAGCTTCAAAATCCGTTTGATTGCTGTAGTTAAAGTCACTCGCTTTGAAGTTACTTTCTGGATATCCCGGTTTATAAACCCCATCAACACTTTGCGTAGAGTGAATTTTTGATTGCACAACACCAAAAACTTTAAGCTGTATTGTGAGATCCTCTAATGCCTCTTTCTGGTCATTACGTTTCTCTAAACGGTTAACACGACGCTCATTTAGTGCAAGCAGCACTTGCTCATCAAAACGGTCTCCAATGCTGGACTCAACAACGGCCAACAAATCACGAGCCGTTAGAGAGTGCTCTGCTCTCACCTCGCGATCCGCTTTCTCTTTATCGGTGATATTGAGTAGACGCTCTTTCAATGCCCCTAAGTTCTTGCGCAATGCCTCGTATCGCTCAGTAAATGAAGCCCCGGTAGATTCACCTTTTACTATTTTTTCAAACTGTAATCGGATATCTCGTTCGGTGTTTTCTTTGATCAAATTAACTTGAGCTGCCGTTATTTGTGTCTTTTGGACATCGGCTATCGCTCTGTCCTGGTAAAAGTCGTCGATTTCTATATTTGTTAAACTCACCGCGAAGTTGGCGAACAGACTAGAAAGGGTCAAAGGCTCAGTTCCACCAATGACAGTATTAAGTGCTGCTTTTAGATTGTTCGTTCCAGTCGCCTCACCATAAGCTGCACTATATTGGCCTTTCACTTGAGCGGCCATTTCATCTAACGCTTCTTTAAGCTGCTGTTTAGAAATACCAGGAGTCCAGGTAATTCTGCTAGCTAGCGCACTTGCGTCATCGGTGCTTAAAGTAATACCGATGCCTTGAAAACTACTTTTTAATTGAGCTGAGACTTGAAGAGCGAAACTCTCTTTAGTCAACAGAAAATCCGAGCTCTTCAGCTGCGCGAGATTAACGGAACCTAAACTACTAAAGGCATTGCGAAGAAAAGAAATAGAAGCATCTCTCACTTCACGGGAGCCCATTTGATTAGCAAGCTCTGCAACAAAAAGAGAAATTTCTTTGGTGGCATTAGCCAGACCTGTCTCGGAGAGGTTGGCGATCTGCTCCGCTTGGTTACTCTGAGTGCCCAGATTAAATTGACTAACAAACTCAGTAGACAACGAGCTATCTACGTTTTCCGTCAGTAACTTACTAAACCAAGCCTGAAACTGATTTGATAGCGTTTGGTTTGTTTGAGCATTAAACTCGGCTGCGGTTAATTCGCCATCTGAGTTAGAACTTTGTAGCGACTTTATCCAGACAGATGCGGTGTCGGTCAATGATATACCAGCAAACGCGTTATTTTTCGCTTTTAGGCTTTCAAGTGTATCAACATAAAGCGCGATGCTTTGTGATTCCGTTTGTCCCGAGATAGTTGGCAATGAAGAGATTAGAGAGGCAAGTTGCTGAGTCTCTGCTTCACCCAGTACAGGGGTAAATGCCTCTATCAAGTTTTGTTGGAAAGTGGGTAATGGTGCACTACTCGCAGCTGTGTCTGTTGCTCCTGTCGTAGAGCCAGTCGTTTTCATATTCGTCATTTCCAAACCTCTAAATCATCATGCCGCGCATCACTGTGGGACGCTTTCTGCGTTTACCTGACGTACCTTGTAGCTGATTTTGTTGTTGCCGGCGGCGCTGGACTTCGTCTATTAGCTCTTGCTCTGCACGTTTCATGGTATCTACTGGTGCTTTTATGCCGCCAAGTAAAACATCACCCGCAACAGGACCAACACCTAAGCCTTCCAATAGCTCGTTAAAAATATCGGTTCTGTCTTCAGCTTTTCTAATGGCAAGCTCAGCGTTCTCAATCGCATCGGTAAACGGTTGCTTCATCTTGATTCCTATCTTAAAGCGGGTCATCTCATCGGTGCTGTCAGTAACAGTCGTGAGTTTTTACTTTTTCAACTTTTTCAAAGGTCTATAATCTGCTAGGCGTAAACAGTACCAGTCGTCTAGCTCATCATGGCTTGCACCGCATGCTTTTAGATAGAACTGTGCCAATCGCTGGCTGCTCATGTTGCTACCACGTAACACATCGACGTTGCCGCGAATGACCCAATCGGAGGGATAAAGTTGAATGGCATGTTCAGCCAAGAGAAATAAGCCGGCAAAGGGGTTACTCAACCCCAATTTTGGACGAACGCGTTTCAGAAGAACGATGATGATTTCACCGTCCTCCACCCGAAAAACGAGCTCTAAGCCTTCAACTTCAATTCGATAACCAAGTTGAATTTCACTTTGTTGCCAAAAGTATGGCGTCACTTCGATCCCCGCTTGCGCCAGCGAGAGTATTAGTTTTGTTTTCATTACATCCCCACCCTTCCAAGTGGCTGAATATTGATTTGCTGGGTTAGTTCTTGAAATGACAAAACGGGCAGATCGTAGTATTCCGATTCAATAAGCTTTCGCACATATCGGCGTACATCCATAGACACAACTAGCACAGGTTTGTTCGGCATGCGGCTTAAGTCACCAATGGTCTGTTTCACATCACTGACAAATTGTTGCGTTACTGACGGATCTAACGCCAAGTAACTCCCTGCTGAGGTTTGACGAATACCGCTGCGTATCGTGTCTTCGAGATTTTGATCCAATAAGTAAGCGGGCAACATGTTTTGTCCGCTCGCGTATTTGTAGCAAATGTAACGTTTTAAGCTAGAACGAATGTACTCCGTCAGCTGTACAACATCTTTCTCTTTTTGGCCCCACTCAACCATCGCTTCCAAGATCACGCGAAGGTTTCGGATAGAAATGTCTTCAGAAACCAAGCGTTGCAAGATTTCCGTCATTTTTTGCAACGGAACAATACGCTGGGCCTCTTTAACGAGCTCCGAATAACTGCCTTCCATCTGCTCCAACAGATAACGCGTCTCCTGAATACCAATAAAGTCTTGTGCGTACTCCTTAAGAACATGAGACAAGTGGTACGTTAAAATCCTGTCGGGTGTGAGAAAACCGACATGACTGGCTACGAGTTTTTGCTCATAACTCTGCGCCACCCAAATGCTAGAAATACCAGGTAGAAAATCTTCATCTTGCTCATAAGGCACGCCTAATAAATCGATCTGTTCATTCCCTTCTGTCACCAAGAGTTGGTCTTTAACAATTCGTCCTCGTGCAACCGGGACTTCTTGTAACTGAATTAAGTACTCGCCATTTTGCATCCCCTCGTTAAAGCGCAGGTGGATGCCTGGGAAAGGCACGCCTAGGTCAAGATATAGTGCGCGTCTAACCCTTGCTAGCTCTTCATTTAATGCGACCGCTTCCAAGCTTTCCTGAAGGCTCGCGTCAAGATCAATCAACAGCGGGACCGTCATGGCGAACTCTTCTTGCTCACCTAACTTACCTTTGCTGTTTCTAGAAGGCGTGGGTTTGCTTGGCTTCGCTGCTGGCGAACCGGCCCCTTGCGAAACAAAGCTTGATAAGTCGGTGCTATCTGATTCCGCTTGTTTTTTCTGTTGATAGAAAAGGAAGAAACCACCACCACCAACCACGGCGGCCAAGACCAGAAAAGTGATTTTTGGAAACCCAGGGATGAGTGCGAACAGCACCAAAAGCACACCACCAATAAGAAGTGCTCGTGGCTGAGCAATCACCTGCCCACCAATATCCGATCCAAGATCAGAAGAGTCTTCATGAGAAACACGCGTCACGATAATACCGGCGGTAATCGCGATAAAGAGTGCCGGGATCTGCGACACCAAACCATCACCAACGGTCAAAATCGCAAATAACTCAAGTGCTTCAGAAGCACTCATGCCTTTTTGCGTTACCCCGATCGTGACGCCACCTAAGATGTTGACCACAATGATGACCAGACCCGCAATGGAGTCGCCTTTAACGAACTTCATCGCGCCATCCATCGAGCCATACATTTGGCTTTCTTTTTCAATCAGTGATCGTCGGTGCCTAGCTTCGTGTACGTCAATTACTCCAGCACGCATGTCACCGTCAATACTCATCTGCTTACCAGGCATCGCATCGAGTGAGAAGCGCGCACTAACTTCTGCTACCCTTTCTGAGCCTTTGGTGATCACCATAAACTGAACAATGGTAATGATCAGGAACACAACAATACCGACCACTAAGTTACCGCCCACAACGAAGTTACCGAATGTATAAACGATTTGACCAGCATCGCCTTGTAGCAAGATCAAGCGGGTTGTCGTGATAGATAAAGACAGACGAAACAATGTCGTGATCAATAGCACCGCAGGAAATGCAGAGAACTCAAGTGGCGTGGTGATGTAAATCGCTAACATAAGCAGCACCACCGCAATGCTCATGTTGGTGCCAATCAGCACATCCACCAGTGCGGTAGGAAGTGGCAATATCATCATAAAGACGATCGCGAGTAACATCACCGCAAGCATGATGTCTTTGCGTTGCCCTACTTTGTTTAGAATATCGATCAACTTATTCATGTGATTCACTATTTAAAGATTGCAGATAGCGTAGGTGCGCTTGGCGTGCCCCATCGACGTCATTTTGTTTCCAACGCGCTTGGCTTAAACAAAACCAGAGTCCTGCCGAGTCAGGATGAAGGTCGGATTTTAATAAGTGCTCACACACCTCAATCGTCCGGGTATATCGACCACTTTGTAAACACGCCACAGCAAGTGTTTGCATCGCCTCTTTGTGATGCGGTTCTATTTCTAGAACCGCATCGAGAATAGAAATGGCATGCTCTGGCTTTTGGTATTGAACTTGTAGCGCAGCGTGAACAAGTAAGAGTTCAATGTCTTTGGATCTCAACATGTTGGTTAGACCTGAATAAGGAGATTGAGCGCCATAGTAAGGTAACGCTGATCAAGTTGTGTACTTTGTAGCGTTTCGGATGCTTTGATAAAAGAAACGGAGCCTGAGTCCTGTGCAAGAACTTGCAGCTGAGCCAACGTTTCATCGAACTGTTGGCGGTACTTTTCTGGACGCAACAATTCTGAGTGCAACAATTTTGGCTTGGTTAACGCGATTAGGTATTGGTCTGAAGGCCTGAGGTCATAGAGCTTCTCTAAATGCGTAGCGACCGCCTGTCCATCCGGAAGTAATTGAAACCGTTCAGGGAAATCGGCCTTAACCTCACTATGAGTAACATGCGTGAAGGCTTCTATGCCTACGTTTAAAGTGCTAACTCGAGTCATGAGCCTGCCACATCGTTATGTAGACGAGCCAAAAGCGTAAACGCTTGCTCTAAGGTCGGAAGTGTTACTTCTTCTCCTTTTAGCCTTGCTGAAAAAACCAGAGTTTGCTCATCTAACAAGCCGGTTTTAATTTCGAAAGGCCAGCCTTGATCGGCATGACACAAACACAGTGCACTTTGAATCATGTCACTGGTTTGATGCCAAGATAACGCTCGAGACAACATCAAGAATAACTGCTCACCCTGTCGCTCAATATGCAGCGTACCACTTTGCTCAAAATCCAGCTGCACCCGTCCAGCTGATGAGAAATCGACGGCATCGAGCCCCATTCCTCGGCAAAATTCATCGACGGATGCATCAATCCAACTCATCTTCCCACGCTTCCTCTTCTTCTATATCAATGGCTTCGTCTAGCGCCTTTTGTACCGCTTGGATTAAATTCTGTCGTTGTTCTTCATCGGCGAATACGTCAATTGGGATTGCGCGAACTAACTTATGGAACTCTCGAAAAAAATCGATTTTTTGTTCTACCGCCGTCAATTCCATTGCGTTGGCGACTTTCCATATCTCATCACTGCTTACCCATCGCTGCTCTACCAACGCAATCACATCAGCCATCAAATTAGAAACTTGATAAGCCATAATTCGTCCTTTCCGGTTTAAACATTTGGAACAGCTGATTCACACGATCTTGCAACGTATTTAGAGTTTTGAGTTTTTGCATATCGGACATCAACCACTGCAACTTAACCGAATCGATACTGCTACCTTGAACACTAAGATCTGCACTCATGCCTTGCAGCATAAAGTCAACAGCAGTCGATACCTCCTGCTCACCAAAGCGCGCCACTACATCTTGATAAGCCGCGCCGAGCCCTTGATAACTATGAACGGTATCGCGGTAGAAGCCGCGCAGCTGATGCAAAGAGCTAAACTCTTGCTCTTGGCTGTATTCATCAGCAAAATTTGAGACACGGATTTCCGTATCAATTTGAGACCATGTATCTGGGTTTTGCTCGATTCTTAGAAGTGCTTGGTCAATCAGCGCTAGTAGGTGTTTACTTTCTGGACTCGCACTCAAAAACTTTTTAACGGCTTTTAGGGCGAGGTATTGATGGCTTTTCTCCTCGGAAAACCCATTCAAGTAGGCTTGTAATTGCGCGATGGTCGAGATATTTCCTCCCGCCATTTTTGTAGCCAAATCTTTGATCTTTTGATTCTTTTCAAGATCAGGGACTTTTCTTAAATAGTCCGAAACGAGTTCATGTGCTTCATTAACTCGAACACCACTGTCTTTCACTTTGCGCTTGGTCAGATCTTTCTCTGCTTTTTCGGAACCGAGTGAAGTGAGTTCTTCCATCGCATCAAAAAGTGATTGTGTGGCATTGTGAACACTGACGGTTTCACCGCGATAATTGCCTTTTTGTGAAACGTCGGGGCGAGACGATTCCAACCCGTTTTGGATAGACGCATCAAACTTTGGATTTGTTGCGATATGATTGTTGATAATACTCATTCACTTGCACTCCTTCCGCACAATACAGGCGAATTATAGGAAGTGCGCTTTTTTGAAGCTGTCAAAATCAGACGTGTTTTTTTAGTGCGCTTTCAGTTTTCTAAAAACTCCCGACTGATATTCACTATAAATTGATTCTTATACTTTCTATCCTCTCAGCATCAATCATTGCGCATATTTTTACCTTGAACGATTTCTCATACATCACTGATATCCAACAATCTGCGATTAAACACACGCGTTTGATCCAAATTCGCGGGCGCGTTACACAAGTCACCGGCACCATTATTAAAGCTGTCGTCCCTGGCGTTCGTGTAGGTGAACTGTGTGAGTTGCGTAATCCCGATCAAACTCTGTCTTTGTTAGCGGAAGTGGTTGGCTTCCAGCAGCATCACGCTTTGCTCACTCCGTTAGGAAATATGTTTGGGATTTCCTCAAATACAGAAGTAAGCCCAATGGGTAAAATGCACGAAGTGGGTGTTGGCGACCACCTGTTAGGTACAACGCTTGACGGGCTTGGGCGCCCTTTCGATGGTACGCAGAGTCAGGAACCAAGTGCTTGGTATCCTGTTTATCGCGATGCGCCACCACCAATGCAACGTAAACTAATTGAAAAGCCAATCTCTCTTGGCGTTCGATCCATTGATGGGCTACTGACCTGTGGTGAAGGTCAGCGCATGGGTATTTTTGCAGCGGCTGGTGGGGGTAAAAGTACCCTACTGGCAAAACTGATTCGCTCCGCAGAAGTTGACGTGACCGTTCTCGCCTTAATTGGTGAACGCGGACGCGAAGTACGCGAGTTTATTGAGCATGACCTAGGCGAAGAAGGAATGGCCAAATCGGTTTTAGTGGTCGCTACCTCTGATCGCCCAGCAATGGAGCGCGCCAAAGCCGCTTTTGTTGCAACTTCTATCGCAGAATATTTTCGTGACCAAGGTAAACGCGTGCTACTGCTGATGGATTCTGTAACGCGTTTCGCCCGCGCACAGAGGGAGATTGGACTAGCCGCAGGCGAGCCACCAACACGACGTGGCTATCCGCCTTCCGTTTTTGCCGCTTTGCCAAAGCTGATGGAACGAGCTGGACAATCAGACAAAGGATCAATTACAGCACTGTACACCGTGTTGGTGGAAGGTGACGACATGACAGAGCCTGTCGCGGATGAAACTCGCTCCATTTTAGATGGGCACATCATTCTCTCGCGTAAACTTGCCGCAATGAACCATTACCCTGCGATTGATGTACTTCGGTCAGCAAGCCGAGTGATGAATCAAATCGTTGAACCCGATCATCAGGCGTCTGCTGCTCATATTCGCGAAATGTTAGCTAAGTATGAAGAAGTTGAGCTGCTAATCAAAATTGGCGAATACCAACATGGCGCAGATAGTCGAGCGGATTTGGCCATTGCACAAAGTGATGATATACGCGCCTTTTTACGCCAAGGCACTCATGAACCAAGCGATCTTGATGGCGCTATCGCTCAACTTAAAGGGATGGCGAAACAATGATAGAACGCTTATTAGAAATCAAAAAAATTCGCGCTGAACGTGCGGATAAAGCCGTCAAGCGTCAAGAATACCGAGTGTCAAACGCCGCAGCACAGGTTCAAAAGGCCGAACGTTCTGTCGCGGACTATCACGTTTGGCGCCAGGAAGAAGAAGAGCGACGTTTTGCTAAAGCAAAACAACAAACACTCGTTCTCAAAGAGCTAGAAACATTAAGACAAGAAATCGCGTTGTTAAGAGAGAGAGAAGCCGAACTTAAACAACGTGTGGCCGAGTCAAAAAAAGCGCTTGAAATCGAACGCTCGGCACTTAAAGAAAAGCAAAAAGAGGCGCGACAAGCCCATAAAACCAAAGAAAAATTCGTTCAGTTGCAGCAACAAGAAGTCGCGGAAAAATCGCGAGAAAGGCAATACAAAGAAGAACTCGAACAGGAAGAGTTTCGCACTGTCGACATTATCTAAAGGTTCACTATGCGCATTACCCCAACAACTGAAACATCGAATACGCTGCACAAATCAACGCCAGAACAAGTGCCTCTCGAGAAGGAGGCCGAGCTTCAATCACAATTCGAGCATGCAATGACGAAGAAGCCTAGCAAGGGAAAGGAGTCTATCGTTGGGAATCCCCCAAAAAATCATACTGGCGAAGAAGACATACCGCTAAGGCATGAGACATCTCAAGGTCTAGATAAGAAACCTAACTCATCGAACCAAGAAGCCAACGCTGACAAAAACATCTCCACTTTAAAAGGTCAAAGTGACGTCGTCACTAAGAGAGATATAGAGAAATCGCAAGACGACGCAGAAAATAGCGAAGAAATAATTAGCGAAAACAATAAATTGCTTAAACATGATGGAAAAAGCGATGGCGACACAGTTCTAAGCTCCCCTTCTACCGAGCGTGTTGATCCTCACTTTCAAGCTCATTTGAAAGATGATAAACCGACGCCGATGGATAAACATACCTCGCCGGATTGTCTCTCTACGCTTGAATCTGGCTTGCTCCCCCAAAGTGCGACAGCGATAGAGCTCGCTCAAGATGGGATTAACATTGTTGGCTTAACGAAAAAGCAAACTGAAACAGCGCACAATAAGCGTGCAACTCCGCCGCTACAGAATACAGGCAAACGACCAGACCAAACTGGTGGCCTGCCTGAAACCAAGCCTCTTGAAAAAATCGTGACGAAAAGCGCACTAGTCGCCGTTAAAACGGATGAAGAAAAAGTCCCTTCTCAGCCCTTTGCAAGTGCGGTAACACAAGGCGATGTCATCCTAAAAAGTGTTGCTTCGCAGGCTCAACCAAGCCCAACGCGAGACGTAAACCAATTACTCCAGCAATTGGTGGACAAAATCTATGTTGCTCTGCCAACCGCATCGGACAACAAAGAGGTTCGGCTGTTTCTAAGTGAAGGACAATTAAAAGGTGGTGAAATCCACATCAAGTTGGACGCTCAAGGGTATAGCGTGACGATTCGACAAGAGCATGCCCTTACCATTATTAGCCAGCAAGCTAGACAAGATCTTGCTGAACGGCTAAACCGATTCGGTGGTGAGCAGCCACTTCGCTTAGCGATCAGCGAACAAACTCAACAGCTCGATCAACAACAACATGAACAACAACACTCACGCCAACAACGCAGCGTGTATGAAGAATGGCAAGCGGAGAATGACCTATGACGCCGTTAATAATCCCCAAAGTGGATGCAGAAAGTATCGCGCTCAGCAATCAACTTTGTGCAAAACAGTGCCACTTCCAAGGGACTGATGGTCAGAGCGTATCGATTACTGTTGCTCAAATCCCTTCATTTGAAGGGTTCCGTTTAACCACGTTGATTGGAGGGCAAACCCTACAAGTAGACTTTTCTCGTGCGCAGCTCCAACATTGGCTGAAATCGACCTTAAATGCTACTGCGTTTGAGTCCCTGCCTAACTCCCTCCAGTTAGCACTTTTGAGCTCACAGATAGAACCGCATAGTGAGGCAATCAAAGCGCTATTTGGTCAGTTACCCATTCTTAGTCAACTACAGCCGTTAGAGGCGAGCCAGGCCCAAGAGCATGCTTTAATGTTAACCCTCAATAAGCCTAACGGCTCTCTTTGTTTGTGGGTTAGCGAAGGATCAAACGTGTTGTTGGATGCGCTACCAAACAGCGCTGCTCTACAAGCTCGACACCTCGCTTTACCTGTGTGGTTAAGTCTTGGAAGGACCCATTTGACGTTAAGCGAATTTAATTCGCTCGAGCTGGGAGATGTCATCTTTTTTGACGATGGTTACATCGCCAAGCAACAAGCCATTTTTCAAGTATCTAACCAGAATCTCTGGCGCTGCCAACTGGATGACCAAACTCTTCACATTATGGAAAAAGAAACCAATATGAATGACGTAAACACTTCAGAAATGTTAACCGACCACCAGCAACTGCCTGTGGAACTCACGTTTGATATCGGCCATCAAACCATCACGCTAGAGCAGCTTAACCAGCTTCAGCCAGGGTACGTATTCGAGCTAAACCAGCCTGTATCTAAGCCGGTAACATTGCGTGCCAACGGCAAAATCATTGGTGAGTGTGAACTGGTTAATGTTAACGAACATTTAGGTGTGCGCGTACTGGAGCTGTTCGGTGGCACGCAGGAGCCAGCATGATCCAGTTACCCGACGAGCTCAATCTCATTGTCAGCTTAGCACTGCTGGCACTGATCCCATTTATCGCCATGATGGCGACGTCGTTTGTGAAACTCGCCGTTGTATTCTCACTGTTGCGTAACGCTCTCGGTGTACAGCAAATTCCGCCGAATATGGCGCTTTACGGATTGGCTATCATTCTGTCAATTTTCATCATGGCTCCCGTCGGGTTTGAAACCTACGACTACGTAAAGCAGCATGATATCTCCCTTGAAGATTCTGCAAGTGTAGAAGGCCTCATTGAAAGCGGTTTACAGCCTTATCGAGAATTTTTGAAAAAGCATATTCGGGAAACCGAAGCCATATTCTTCACTGATGCTGCACGCACATTGTGGCCACAGAAGTACGTAGACCGTTTAGAGTCGGACAGCTTATTGCTCTTACTGCCCGCATTTACCGTCAGCGAGCTTACTCGCGCTTTTGAAATTGGCTTTCTGTTGTACTTACCGTTCATCGCTATTGACCTAATTGTGTCGAATATCCTACTCGCGATGGGGATGATGATGGTATCGCCAATGACGATTTCCCTCCCCTTCAAATTGTTGCTTTTTGTCTTGCTTGACGGCTGGACAAAGCTCACCCACGGCTTAGTGTTGAGTTACGGTTAATCACGGAGAAAGTATGCATTCTGCTGAAATCATTCATTTCACGACTCAAGCATTAACCCTAGTGTTGTACTTGTCATTACCGCCGATTTTAGTCGCAGCATTGGTTGGTACATTGGTGTCGCTTATTCAGGCGTTAACTCAGGTCCAAGAACAAACGTTAGGCTTTGTGGTCAAGCTTATCGCGGTCATTATTACGCTGTTCGTCACAACGCAATGGCTAGGGGCAGAGCTCCACGCCTTCGCCTCGCTTGCTATGGATAAAATTCCTCAAATACGATGAGTTATCACGACTTACACCAGGCTTTATTTTTGTACAGCCTGACGTTACCTAGGTTAATGGCATGCTTCATCTTTTTGCCTATTTTGAGCAAGCAAATGTTAGGCGGCACCATGGTGAGAAATGGTGTGCTTTGCTCACTCGCACTGTTTATATTTCCGATGATTAATCAGCAAAGCTTGCCCGCAGAAACCGACGGCATTTGGCTGATAATGATTTTGGGTAAGGAGGTATTAATTGGGCTATTGATAGGGTTTGTTGCTGCTATCCCCTTTTGGGCGATAGAAGCGGCCGGCTTTCTGGTCGACAACCAACGTGGGGCTGCCATGGCGAGTATGTTTAACCCAACGCTAGGCTCACAATCCACACCAACAGCGGTATTACTGACCCAAACGTTGATTACCCTGTTCTTCTCTGGCGGGGGCTTTGTCACTTTTATCTATGCGTTATTCAAAAGCTATACATCTTGGCCGATCGTGGACTTTTTCCCAACCGTTAGCGACGCATGGGTGAGCTTCTTCTACGCGCAATTTGAACAGCTTATGTGGCTTGGTGTGTTGATGTCCGCTCCACTAGTGTTGGCAATGTTTCTTGCTGAGTTTGGTCTGGCGCTTATCAGTCGTTTTGCACCGCAATTGAATGTTTTTTTCCTTGCCATGCCAATAAAAAGTGCCATCGCGAGTGTTTTACTGATCGTGTATCTCGGAATAATGATGGATCACTTTGAAGTACAGTTTTACGGCATTACCCGATTCGCAGAACAACTCAATACCATTTGGCAATAACGCTTAGGATTCTTTATGAGTGCAGAAAAAACAGAGCAACCCACCGCAAAAAAGTTACGCGATGCTCGACAGAAAGGTCAGGTTGCCAAAAGCCAAGAAATCGTATCGTCTGCATTAATTTTGGCGCTCATAATTGTACTGTTTGCGTTCGCCGATTATTACATGTCGCACATCTCAGCGCTTATTCTCCTACCAAGTAAGCTTGCTTATCAGGGTTTCCAAGATGCGCTAGTCGATGTCGCTATCGCCATCGCAAAAGAAATTGCCTATCTACTCGCTCCGATTATTCTGGTTGCTGCACTCGTCGCCATCTTTTCCAATATGGGGCAGTTCGGATTCCTATTTAGTGGTGAGTCCGTTAAACCCGACATCAAAAAGATCAATCCCGTCGAAGGGGCCAAACGCATTTTTTCCCTCAAGAGTGTGATTGAGTTTATCAAGTCGATCCTTAAAGTCTCTCTTCTTTCCTGCATTATCTGGGTGACATTACGCGGTAACATCAACGCTTTAATGCAAATTCCAACTTGTGGGCTAGAATGTGTCCCGACCATTACTGGCGTCATGATTAAACAATTAATGATTATCTCTTCGGTAGGCTTCATCGTCATCGCTGCCGCAGATTTTGCGTACCAGAAATTTGATCACACGAAAAAGCTCAAAATGAGCAAGGACGAAGTGAAACGCGAATACAAAGAGATGGAAGGCAGTCCAGAAATAAAAAGCAAACGTCGTCAGTTGCACCAAGAGCTACAAGCCTCCAATCAACGCGAAAACGTTAAACGTTCTAATGTATTAGTTACAAACCCAACACATATCGCGGTTGGCCTTTATTACAAGAAAGGCGAAACGCCCCTGCCCGTCATCACTTTGATGGAAACCGATGCGGTAGCCAAACGTATGGTCGCAATCGCCAAAGAGGAAGGTGTGCCTGTGATGCAAAAAGTCCCTCTTGCTCGTGCACTATACGCGGACGGCAACGTCGACCAGTACATCCCAAGTGATCTTATTGAAGCAACCGCCGAAGTACTTCGTTGGTTGGCCTCGTTAGAATCCGAGGCGGACTAACAAACCACATCCCACTCAAGATCTGGGCTTACAACTGACCAGCTTTCAACCTCGATACTTTCCACGCTATAATGCGGTATCCTTTAACTGTATGTTGTTTTTATGAAATCTAGCTTAAGCATTCGCTCCTACACGAAACGTATGAGCCGACATACTCATAGTGATTATCATCAACTCGTGCTTCCTCTCCAGGGCAACATACAGATTGATATGGATAGTTATGTCGGAAAGGTGGCGGTTGGCGACTGCATAGTCATCCCCAAAAGTTGTGCTCACGGTTTTAATGCCGAAGAGTCATCACGCTTTATTGTTGCGGATATGACCACTTTGCCCACTCATTTGATGGATAGTAGTGTGGCTGTGTTTTCGATTAGCCCGCCTCTACTGAGCTTTATCCAGTTTGTCGAAAAGCAACTTGAGTATCAGGTTAATGATGAAATTGAAAACTCAATGGTTGCAACCTTCTACCTGTTGCTGGAGCAACAAAAGCGGTCTCGCTCCGTAGATTCGCGTATTCGAGATGTACAGGTTTTGATCGCCGAGCAGCTTGATCAGCCACTCACCATTGCCTCATTAGCGAATGCCGCTTGCTTGAGTCCGACGCAGTTTAAAAAGCTTTTTAAAGAGCAGCTAAAAGTGAGCGTCCATAAGTACATTACACTACAACGTATGGAAAAAGCCAAAGCACTACTGACTCATACAGACCTTCCAGTTCAGTTGATAGCTGAACGAGTTGGCTATAGTGACCTTTCCGCGTTTAGTCGACGGTTTTCAATGCATTTTGGTATGTCTCCTAGAGAGTTTTCCCGATAGTCACTAAAATAGTCTTCTGGAACAAGTATTCCGTCTTTTCAGCACAAAAATCTCTATCGCTTTCTTTTATTCTTTCTACCCTAAAACAGCCATTCACTAGGTAGAAATTACAGTGTTAAAAAAACATTTCACCGACTATCAATTAGGAACTTTATCCATACTTTTTGCTTCAACCCTGTGGGGAACGACGGGCACCGCTGCCAGCTTGGCACCGGATGTCAGTGCTCTCGCCATTGGCGCATTTTCTATGGGTATTGGTGGATTTATGCAAGCATGTCTGTCTGCGAAGTCACTGAAGAGAGATTTTCGAAAAGTCGTACATAAGAAGAAAACGTTACTGGTTAGTATTATCGCCTTAGCCACCTACCCACTGGCTTTTTATTCATCAATGCGATTCGCTGGTGTGGCTATTGGTACGGTTATTTCTATCTCCACTGCTCCTTTCTTTTCTGCTTTGTTAGAGTGTCTCTTTAGCCGAAATCAGACCATAACCAAGCGCTGGATGATGAGTTTCGCAATCGGGGTCATTGGCATTACCTTGTTGCTGGCTTCTGAGTCATCCGCAAATAGCTTATTTGATCAGGATATGAAGCATTGGGGTGTATTACTTGGCCTATTGGCAGGTTTGACGTACGCCATTTACTCATGGGGAGTAAAGGCTATGATTGACCACGGCATTGAATCGCAAACGGCCATGGGAAGTGTTTTTGGTATTGGTGGAGTTTTGCTTCTACCAACACTTTTTATCACGGGTGATAATCTATTTGCATCGTCAACTAATACGACGGTCATGCTCTACATGGCCTTGATTCCAATGGGGTTAGGTTACGTCGCTTTTGGGTTTGGGCTACGGTTTGTTACAGCCAGTGGAGCTAGTATACTCACGCTATTTGAACCTGTTATCGCAGCAGCACTAGCAGTTGCGATTGTTGGGGAAGAAATTTCTCTCATTGGTTGGGTTGGTATAACGTTGACACTTGTGTGTTTGTTTCTTCAGTCGAAAAATTAAATTCAATGGCGATGAGCCAGCCCCAAAAAGTAACGCTGACGGTAGATAAAGTAAGGAGCAGCACCTACTCCCTACTTTACCATTTGAAATTACACCCAGCCTTCTGCCAAGTACATCAATCGCAATTGACTTGGTGAGCCTAGTTTTTCTAGCGCATCTAATTGGACGTCACTCAGGTTTGGGCATTTATCAAGATAAACCCGTCCGTTTGCTGCATCTAGGGGGAGCTTGTAGGTGAGCTTTTCGTTGATTTTACTTGCTTCCCCTTTATCAATCGCTCGAACAGCTGGCATGAGCCAATCCCAATCTTCTCCTAACAGTTTTTTAAATGCCCCGTTAGCAATAGACTCGGTTTTACTTGGTGCATCCTCTGGGCTTAGCTTCAAGATAGAGTCTACGTCAGGGACCAAGTGCTCACTTGGTTCTGAACCCAACATCTTTTTCAGTGTTAATCGAGCGGCTTCCATCTCTTGTGCCTCTTTAGGCGCTTGAGGAGAAGTCATTGCAGTATCCTCCTTAGGGCCAAGGTACGCCATTAATGCGCGGACAGAAGCCGGATCTTGCATACTGAAGGTAAAGTCTCCTTTTGCATTGGAAACTTCAAGTCTAGGTAAAACACCAGACATTTCGCCTTGCATAAGTTGCTCTTTTACTTCCGTATTTAACCCGTATGCCCCAGCTTGGTTCGCCACAAAGCCACCGCCGCTCATGATAGCAGTCGTTGCCGCAGAACCGATTGCCTCTTTTGCTATCGGTGTGACGCCCACCGTTGCTACAGAGCTAACACCGAACGTGCCCAGGCTCCCCGTCGCCATACCTAACGTAGCTCCAATGCCACCTTCAGCCGACAGTATCGCATGACCTTGAGCCAAGGTTTGCTGCATCGGCATAGAAAGACGTTGATCTCGCCCTGGCAGCTGTGAAATTTGTTCTAACTGATGATGGTAAGCCTCAGCATCACCATTTACGGCCGCTTTGTGCAGCTCTCGACCTGTAGAAATCAATAAGCCAACGCCAGGTAATGCCAAGTTAATAACGGCGTTCACACCAGAACCTTTTAGCTTTTCTTTGCCCATCTGTAACAGTTCAGCAGCGAAGCCATCCATTTTTCCTGGATACTGGGCTTCTAAACTCACCTGCATACGCGGATCTTTGCTGATCGCATCAAACGTATTTTTAAGCTGCTGGTACGTATCGCTGCTCACTTTTATTTCATCCAATAGGCTGACAACTTCTAAGATTTTACGCTCAGTAAGTGGCTCACCGCGATAGCCTGAAGGACTCACTAGGGAGTAAGCCAACAGCGCAACCTCAGGTTTTTCTTGCTTAAGTAGCGCCTGCTTTAAATCAAGGTGAGTTTTGATGTTTTCTTGGAAAAACTTAGTGTATTTGCTTCTCAATACGCCTTCGTGAATAGAAGCAAACTTATGACCTTTGTGGAATGTGGAAGGTTCTTTTACTTCACCTCTTTTACTGATCACTCGGTCATCTTTTTGCGCAGCAACTGCACGAAACTGCTCTAGATCAGGTACTGGGCTTTGGCTGATTTTTTGTGTTGTATTAACCATTTTTCTCTCCTACACACGAAGTGATTGAACATGAGCTTGTTCATGATTAGAGGTGGTTGGAATCGCTTGATCCAACATTGCGAAACGCGCTTGCCACAGCTCGGTCTGTTCAATAACTTCGTGAAACCAAGCGGTAAGGTTCGTCGTATTTAGATGCTCAACGGGTTTACGTCCTGCTAAGACAAGCTGTCGACCGTTTGGAGCCAAAGCAAGTGCGAGGCTGCCACTACCAATTCCTTGATAGTTAGCATGAGCAAGAAGCTCTAAACCTTTTAGTCGTTGTTCACCGGATTTTTCTAACCTTCCGAACGTTACAGACAACATCAAATCATCCGTATCTGTCGCGATGAAATACAACATGTAGCGATCATCGACCAGTAGCTGACAACGTTCATTTTCTTCAAAGTTCAGTTCGGGCAACTCATTGAGTTGGCAAAACTCCAAGAGCAGTTGTTGAATCGTCTTCATAACTTTTTCCTTTTGTTTCAATAACTCTATTGAACAACGATTGCAGGTTGAACGATGTCGGTAATGGCTTTATTTTTGTCACTTTTTCGCCTGCATTGTGAGGTTTTCCGCAGAAATCTCGCTCTAAAAACGAGTTTCCAGAGTAATAAAAAAGAGCAGCTCAGGGCTGCTCTTTCAATGAAGGTTAGATGCTTAGCATGGTGTATTTGCTCACTTCTTTTGCAGATTGACTAACCCAGTTTATGGCTATCAAAAATGACTTCTGTTGGCGGGAACATATTCGAAACAGGTGGTCGTTGTGCATCTCCAAACATTGGTGCACCGAATGCAGATGTCGCCCACGGGTCAACAATTTTCACATCCTTACTCCACGTTGATGGATCTTTTATGTCGCTCCCCTCTTGTCGACCAACCAGTACATAAAGGTGTGTACCTGAATGACCCTTTTTAAACGCAACCACTTCTACTTTGGGTTCACTTTCAGGTGTTCCTGACATGCCTTGAATCATCTCAGCGGCGGCAGCAAAGGCAAATGTAGTACAGCAGCCGGCTTTCGCGGTTTGTACTGCCTTAGCAATGTTCTGTAGAGTGCTTAATTGCGGTGCGGTTCCTCTTTGTGCTGCAGCTTGAACTCCGTTTGCGGACATCGTCGCTCTGTGATCTTGCATGATTCGCGCTTGATCCGCGTGAAGCTCTTTTAGTCGTGGCTTTCCTTTTGTTTCATAAAACTGTGACCCCTTAACACCGAACGTATTTAAGTCCGTACAGGCAAAATCACCAAGCTTTTGAAGGTTGGCTTTATGTTCGTTGATAAGCGCGATACTCGATGAGGCTTTATTGGTTTTGGAAGAAGAGGCTGCCGTTTGTGCCGTTGGCCAATTTGAGCTAGGGCCAGACGACAATCTCTCAAGATTTTTCAGGCTCCCAAGCGTTAACTTGTTTTCACCGTTCAACACATTTTTCAGCATGAGCTTCGCAACATCTTTAGGAATACCCTGCTTAGTAAGCAGGTTCACTACAATATCTTTCGCTTTATTCTGGTGGCTAATACGCGCGCTGATACTTTTATTTTTTGGTGCACCCTCTTTAACAAAAATATCTTTGCCGTTGTGTGCTCGAACCTCTTTGTCGTCAGCCTGATTTTGTGTCGCCAAATGTGACGTTAACTGACTCAACGAGTGCATGTGCGATGTATTAATATTGACCATGTGTGATGCCTTAAACTTGAATAAATGCGTGTACGTCTGTTTGGCTAAAATCTACAACCGTGTTGTTTTGAAATAACTGTCCCCAAGTATCAACTAATTCATTCAACTGAATGATTAAGTTAGCAATGTTGGTGAGTTCACTTCCAGCCGCGATAGCAACTTGAAGAACAACGTCTTTGCGTGTTGGATTCACACAAAACTGCACACCACCTGTTTCTCGATACAAAAAGTTGTATTCAAGTAAAACTTGAAGTTTATCTAGCGTAATATCATCTTGTTCTATAAGCAGGTTTTTGGAAATCAATAACTCGCCTTTTTCCTCTACGAGCAGAACATCGACACTGTTGTTTTCAGCAAAATGCAGTGACCACATTTGATCGTCATACGCTGTCACGCGCTCAAGGTTCAGCACTTCTCCTAGCTCAGAGAGAAGCATATTAATCTTTCCTGTATCCATGTTGTGTCCTGTCTAATTTATTATAACTAAGTGACATCGATATATTTATTTCAGCGAAGCCACTTGGGTATAACGGCTCATTTAAATAAGCGAATAAGGATAAAAGAGATTTTATGGCGAGATAGAAACCGACACTTTATTTCAACGTCTCATTTTTATTGCTATTAGCCGTTTTATTGAGAAGAAAAATTAAGGTTAAGCTGGAAAGTAAATTACCACCTTCTAAAGAAGGTGGCTTTGTGTGAGCCCCCTAAAAGGGGGCCTTTGTTTAGTCCAGCGCCA
>NZ_JAWOTP010000023.1:0-73161 GCF_033338935.1 Vibrio sp. Vb0598
ATGAGTAGTTTTACAGGCAAAGCCGAAACGGATGATAACCACCTACTGAAGTAGGTGGTTTAGGGCTGAAAATAAAAGAGCGGCAATCGCCGCTCCGAAAATTAAATAGAAGTAGAAAATCACTTAATACCGTGAAGGCTATTTTCTGCATCCATAGCTAAAGGATTGAACGAGTCGTTACGAAGTTCTGCTATCGCGTATAGCATGCGCCCCATGCGACCATTTCCATCGGTAAAGCCATGGTACCCGATAACTCCGGCGAACAAATGTTTACCTAAGTCTTTATCTTCTACAGGGTTCTCTTTCAAAAAGCCTTCAATGTGCTGCTTTAACATGCCCTCACCGCCAATACTTGACGGCAAAGTGCCACCCGAAATATTTGGCCCTCGGTAATCACGCTCAACATTAGGCACCAATCGAGCGTGTAGCTCTTTTAGGTTTTCCATATTCAATAAGTCTTTACCATTAGACGCGTATTCTTTCAGTAAAGACGTAATATTTTCGGCATCGTTTCCTTTAGAGTTAGAAGCATTAATGATCCACGCCGCAGCTCTTTCAACATTATTGGTTACGCCACTTTTGTTAAACGCGTCCTCTGCCAGTCCTTCAGCGTATACACCTTGGTTTAGATCGGTGCTTGCTAGACCTTCGATATGACGTTGCGCCGATTTAAGATGCATCACCTCCATATCAAACACCGCTTGCATTTGATTGATGCTACCTGCCGGATTTTTCTGCGCTGCAGATATACCACCGCCGTAGTCCTTTACTACACGTCCAGCAAGCGACTTCGCTGCACTTTCGCCAATCAGTGATGTGAGGTTTTTACCAGAATCGGTTTCTAACATTGCCTCTGTCATCGCTCGCTCTGCTAACTGGTTTAGCTCAGCAGAGTTCGACTGAACTGATTTACTGTCTAACTTCGCAAAGGCATTTAAGACATCTGATGCGGTTTTTATGTTTCCATCTTTGAAGAACATTTGTCCATGCTCAACAGAAGAAGCAGCTCGTAAACGCTGAGCTTGGCCTTGCTCATTATCAAATACGGCTTTTGTAAGGGCTTTCGCAACCGATTGTGAGCTGCCTTCGCGAAACAATTTTCCTGTCGCTTCAAAAAATCGCGCTACCGCACCATTAGTAGGATTGGTACGAGTAAATTCTTGGGTCGCTGCGTTGATTTGGTATTCTTTGCCACCAATACTCAGCTTACCTTCGTTAAGTATCTCGTTACGAGCTTGCGGCATGGCGGCCTGCAACGCGCTAACACTTCCAAAACTGATCATGTTTTAAACCCTTAATGTGGAAAAATGAGTGGTATTCGTTTCCGGTACTTCGGTTGTTTTGTTGGTTACTTCTTGTGTATTCGCACTTTTTAACCACTCGATGAAATTCGCAAATGACTCATCGAAAAAAGATGCAGTTAGCAGTTGCTGAGGCAGGTGTATGAAACCGATGTATCCGGTCTCTTCCTCCCAGCATACCGCTGGAGAACCTTGCGTTAAGGCATCTTTCATATGTTGATGCAAAATATCAGCACTCGGTTCATCACCTGAAATCAGCCCGATAAGCGTCGCACGATCTTCTTGTGCACGAATTGTGATTGCTGTGTTTTGCTCAACGAGTAGATGGCAACAATCATCTTCATCAAAAACCAACGGCTCCAATTGGCAGCGGCTGGCAAAATCTGTCAGTAAAGAAGTTATAAATCCATTAGCCATTCGACTAAATAATCCTATTTTTGTTGTTTTAGAGGCGCTGCTTGGTTGCAACACTTATCAACTAAGCAGCTTTCTTAGGTGTATTCTTAAGGATTTATGGCAGTGAATATTTTAGAAATGGTCGGATTTTTTTTGTTTAAAGGCATTAAAATGAAAAAACTCAGCAAGTGCTGAGTTTTTAAGGTTTATTCATGAATCGTAATTTTACGCTCGCTGAGCTGCTTCACCATAGCTTGCTTTAACGCATGCAGCTGTCCATCAATACTGGCGTCGATGATCCCAACTTCTGTTTCCAAAATGCAGCCTCCATTTTTCAAGCGCGCATCTGCTACCACGTCAACGTAACCGACTTCAGGGAAATCACTTAATACTCCAGCCACCTTTTCTCTCACCTCAACAACCTGCTCTGGGTGGACATGTAAAATGACCTGCTTTTGGTTACTCACCAGTTGCAACGCTTCTCGAACTACACTCACCGTGGTATCGACATCATCGAAGGTATCGATGATCTTACGTACTGCTTCTAACACCACACCTGTCATTTTTTCTTCGACTTGCTGATAGTAGTCATTACAACGTGCTAAGGTTTCAACCATCGTTTGCGCATTTTCAATCTTGGCTTGTGCAAGGCCATCTTGATAACCACGTTGTTTTTCGGTTTCGTAGGCTTGCTGGGCATTAGCAATGATGCTTTCAGCTTTGGAGTTCGCGGCTTCAACTAAGTGTTGCGAATCCAGATAACTGGCATAATCTTTCGCTTTCAGCACCTTTAAGCCAGGTGCCAGCTGCAAATTGTCTGTTTTTATTTCAACAAATGAAACCATTGAGGAATAACCTGTTTTGCGATTTTTTTTGTGAGTCGATACGCCAGATCTCGTTGATCCGCTTCCAACCAGTTAGCTGTTTCCGCGTTTTCGCTAAGTTGCTTTTCTAATTTGAATTGCCAACGAAGAACAACATCTTCCGGTGAGTTAATCAAAATAAACCTCATCCAAAAATATCCCAGCGCCCTCATGCTTGCTTCAACAGACCTTTCATCCAGTAGTTCTGGTAACGAACGCTGCCAGCCTTGCGGCCAGCTGGATAACAGCATCGGCCCGTTTTGAATTAAGAACCGAGCGCCTTCCAAACCAAAAACGTTGTTCAGAACCTGTTTCGGGTGTTTTAAGACAACGCTTCGCATCGCAACGCAATGTAAAGCTCCACCCACCATCAATACGAGTTGATTCAACGCGTCTGTCGGGAGCAATGCCAAACTATGACAAGGTCTGTTAAAAGCCATCTCAGGAACGGGAGATAACGCCCACTCATTGATACACCATTGGTTGAACATGGGGTTATCTCTCCAGCCTTCGATATTTAGTAACCAAGGCTGCTTTTGCTCTATCCAACTTCTATGGATGTACTGGCAAGGCGCATAGTTAAACTGGTGTTGTACCTGCGCGAGTGGTGTTTCTGGTTTAACCACGCTTCGTGTTCCTACGACACCATGTAAAAGTAGCGATATTCGAGCCGATGAGTGCCGCTACCAAGAACACCAAAATGGCGATAAGATTATTCGCCGTCTCTTTGGTGACCTGAACCGACAAAATGCTTTTAAATTGATTGTTTTGAGTAGCAACTCGAACCTCTGATGAGGGTACCATCACTACGCTGATTCGATCGTAGTTCAACCCCTCAATACTGTTGTTCACTAATAATTTGATCTGCGGAACATATGAATCAAGCGCAATATCTGCCGCGTGTTTAATAAATACGGAGGCAGAAGCTGGAGTTGGACGCTCTCCTGGACGCAGATCTTGATCTTCCAAAACAACATGAACACGTGCCACTAGCACGCCATCAATCTGAGATAAGGTTGAGGAGAGCTCTTGAGATTTCGCGTATACCAAACGTGCTCGTTCTGCTAATGGTGACGAGATCAAATCGTCTTTAGGAAACACCTCTTTCAGTGTAGAAAACTGCTCTCTTGGATAGCCTTTTCGCTTTAGCGCGTCTACCGCGAAGGCGATTTGAGAACTGTCTACCATTAACTTGACGGTGTTGTCTTTGTCAGGTTCTTTTGTTGCAACGACACCTTCGGATAGTAAGATCGACAACATCTCATTACCCTCTTTCTGAGTAACGTTGGTGTATAGCTCGGTCTGACAACCTACCAGAAACAACGTGAGCATGATGAAAACTGCTCTCATTTTATTCATCATCACTATTGTGCCTTCAATAAGGTTTCTACGTTTTGTGTGGTTTTACCCACGGTTTTCGCGATCAGCTCTTCTTGAAAAGTAATGCGTGTCAGCGCCCACTGCATTTGCAGTAATTGCGCCGGATCATCACCCACCATCTTCATGTTGTCTTGCAGGTTACTTTTCGCGTTATCGATAGTGTTTTTCAACTCGCTGATGTTTTCTAGCAAACCTCCCTCCAGGCCATTACTTGCCTCGGGAACCGACATGGCTTGCTCAAAACGTTCGCTTAAACCGTCTTCGACTTGCGCATCCTGCAACTTATCAATGTTGGTTTGCATCACCTCGGTGTACTGCGTGTTTATCATATGTACTCCTAAGATAAATCTAACTTGTGACTGTGAGTCATGATGTTTTTCACCATCGCATTTTTTTGGATCATGAAGCTAAGTTCATCACGAACCATGTCCAGTGTTGATGCCATATCAGGTAACGACTTCAACTCTGCCCAGCAATGCCATAAGGCTTGTTCTTTCTGGGCACCCAGTGGAAAATGCTGCGCTAGCATTGCTTTTAGTGCTGTTTTATCAGCAGGTGGTTCGGCAATAAGCTGTCCCGAAAAATTCCCTAGTAACTCCTGCTTCAACACCTTTAACAAATCAGATTGTGGCTGCTCGTTGCCTTTTGCACTCTTCGCCTCATGAAAGGCGTACCACATTGCCTCTCGTTTAACTTGAGGGTCGGAGAACGCTTCATTTAACGATGATAAGACACTTTGTTTACTGACAACCTCTGCGTCTTTTAATGATTCGTACCACGCTTTAATCTCCGCCAGTTTGGCTTCTGTTTTCTCTAGCGTCTCTTTTGGAGAAACATGTGAAACTTGCTCTTGCTTGTCACTTCGCTCCATGAGTGCTTTCATCTTGTCTTCATCGCTCCGCTCATAATGGCGCGACTCCGACTGACGCAAAGATTGGTGTTGAAGACTTAGGTTGCTTGAATCAATGATCATCCAAGATTCCTAATGTCCTGAGAAAAGCTCGCAGCAAATGCTTGGCTTTCTTCGCTTCCTTGTGACGCAAGTTCTACCCAGCTTTCCGCTTTGCTCAGTAAACCGGCTTTGGCAGAAGCAAGAGCCGCTAAGCTGATCAGATCTGGATAGGCATTACAAAGTGGTTCGAGTAATTGATGAGCCTCTTCATACAAGCCTTTATTCATGAGGCTCATTGCACGAATCATCGCAACGGTCTCTTCAGAACCTGAGCTTGCTTCAAGGCCATCTGCAATCGTGTTGGCTTCTTGATGACGATGCATACCTGTTGCCATCAGCGCGATTTCAGCCAGCAGTTGGCGCGTTTCTCGTTCCATGCTTTACACCTTCTGGAGAATCGACTGCATCACATCTTTAATCGCACGAGTGGTGGTCGCATTGATATTGTAAACAACAGACCATTTGTTGATCGCGTGCTGAAGCTCGGCAAGCTTTGATGGATCATCGGCATTGGTTTCTAGGTTCTTGATGGCTGCCGTCACTTCTGTGTTGGCATCTTTCGCTTGTTGTTCTAACTTAGCTTTAACATCATCAAGGTTTACACTGTTACTAGCATCGTAAAATGACATAAGACTTCCTCGTATTTTTTAGTTAGCTTCGTATGATTCAACGACCGCATGGGCGGCTGTGTAAGCTTCATACTGTTTGAGTAGCAATTGGTACTGCTGTGGTGAGCACCCTAAATCCAACTGACGTTTCACCACCGCTTGTGCTTCTAAGAGCTTGCTCTTAATCTTGTGCACTTCCGCACCGTTTGTGTCGTTATTTAAAATTTGTTCAAGATTTGTCATTGTTCGTCTCGCCTTCATATCCGAGTTCTATTGTTATCACCCGCCCGCCTTTAACCAACTCAATACCAGCAGGTGTAACACTGGATATTCGGTAGCCCTGAGGCGTTCTTGCACCGACCATATAGCGAACGTTATCGGTCAGAATCACATATGGAACCTGGCCAAAGTTAACGCTACGAAACGGGAAATCGATATTGGTGCCTTTACTCACCTTAGGTATGGATTTCAAAACTAAGTACGGTTTCTCACCATATTGTTCCCGGAAGTCTCGGGTCACACCGTAAAATCGAGTCGTTTCGATATCATCAAGCTCACCACGAACTTCGATGCGATCACCGCTGGTGACCAACTGGACTTTTTTCAGTAACTCCGCATCCGTCAATAACGCTTTTAGCGTATCCATGTAGGCACCCGCTCGCTGCAGTTCAACCTTCCACGCAATAAGACCCGGCACGTCTCGCTCCAAGATTTGTTCAACTTGGTTCCAGCGGCTTGCATCATCGATATAGCCCGTCAGCAGCAGTGTTCCGGTCTCATCGCCATTTTCGACTTTCACTTGGTGATAGCCGAGGTTGCGCAAAATAAATCGAACCCCGCGACGGATTTCTTCCATCGTTCTTAAGTCACTTTTGTAATTGATGCCCAATACATCAATTCGACCAAGCAGATCGAGTTTCTGTGTTCGGTCTTCAACATAGCCCTCTAAGACTGCTTGGCGTGCGGCGGCATTCCATTCCACACGAACGTCGCTAAGTTTGAGCTCGCCTAAGATGTTACGTACCAAAACAATGGGTTCTGCTTCTGTAACAATTTCATTGTTGTTTCCGTTAGCTTGGCTGTACCACATACCGGCAAAAATGACACTCGGGACAAAACTACAGAGCAAAGCGATGAGCGTTGTTTTTTTCCAGCTAGAGCGTTGCACAGCAACCACAGGTGTATTCTGTTGGCTAGATTCGTCGCTGACGTTACTCACAATTAACGCATCTTCCGCGTATCCCAGAGCGAACTTCACAACGCCGACCGAGACAACAGCATGGCGTGACAACTCGATACCATCACCTGCAACAGCGATGTCTTCACTGTTAATATTTGCCTCTTCGCAGCCTCGTAAAATGACCGAGTCTTGCTGGCAAACGAGGGTGAAATGGTTCGCTTCGACCCCAGCATCAGACAGTACAAGATCAGCAATAAAGTCGTCACTGCCAAGCACGAGAGCACCTTCAGGTAAGGTGACTTCTACTCCGGTATGCACGCCTGATAAAATACGAATTTTCCATTGCTGCATCGCGGTTAAGACTCCTCTGAAGGGCGCACACACTCACTTTGTGAGTCATCACATTCCAATACTTTCACCCGCCAACCCTTTTGCCCTGTTGGTAATCGGCACTGCGTTAATTGAGACGACTTTTGCTGTGACAATAAGTCTTGTTGATAGCGCTCGGCTTGAACCCTCGATGTGCAGCTATATACTTCCACTACAGATTTAAATTCAGCGCTATTGTTGGAGATGTTGTTAAGCTTGCCGATACTTGGTCGCAAGTCATATTCGTTGCCAATCAACACACTATCGCCAATACCATCCACAACAATTCGAGGTTCTAAAATAAACATTCGTACTGTGCGGCGCTTAGTATTGGTATTACTTCTAAACAGCGCGCCTAAATATGGGATGTCTCCTAGCAATGGCACTTTACGTAACTGATGGCTCACTTCATCTCGGTACACACCACCGATAAGTAAGCTTTGCCCTTGTTTAACCGTCGCTAAGGTGCTGATTTCAGTTTTACGAACGGAAGGAAGGTCATCGACGCCACCATCAGCGATCTTTGCACCGTCTTCGAGATGAAGGCTCAGGTTAATTTCAGGTCGTGCAGCAAATCTATCACCAACGATACGTGGGACAATTCTCAGTAACGTGCCATACGTGACCTCTTCCAGTGCTGCGGTTTCTTTACCAACCAGCTTGACGTAAAACGTGCTGCTGTTGTTCAGTACCGCTTCGACATTTTCCTGAGTTAACAATGTTGGTCTTGAAACCACTTGAGCACTGCCTTTGGATTCCAATAAACGAATTTGAGCCAGCAAGTAATTTAGGTTGGTTGAATCAAGCAAGGACTTAAAGTTCTGTCCACTGCCGAGCGTCACATCCCCCGAATTCACATCCCCTGTTGTTTTGATATCGACAATGCGGTTGTTTCCGACAGACACTCCCGCTCGCCAATCCACGCCTAACTGACTTAAATCGTTGGCACTGATATCGACAATCGATAGCGCGACTTCAATTCTTGATTGCGGCTGGTCTAATTGCGCGACCAGTTTACGATAGAGCGGTAATCGTGCTTGAGTATCACGAACGATAATCGCATTAAGGCCCGGCTCTGCTTCAACTGTTGCGCCACCATGAACTGAGGCGGTTTTATTACTTTTTACAGGCTTATCTGAACTGGTAACTTCTTTGCTAGACGCACTCGTCACTTGAGTTTGAACACCAGACACGACCCGTTTTAACACCGATGCGATGCCAGGGACCGTAATTGTCTGATCTCGATATGCAATTTCTCTATCCGTTGCAGAAGCGTACTTCAAAGGAATTATCTCAACGAATAATTCGTCGGTTGAATTCGATTTCTGCAGCAAGCGCGTTTCCAATGCCTCCGCCGTTTGTACCACTAAGTCGACATAACGTGGAGGACCCGCAAGATAGACTAACCCTTTGCTCTCAGCGGCTCTCCAACCATAACGAGAATCCCAAACGCCGGTGGAAATTAACGTACTGCGTAGCTCTCTAGCCGTAAGTAATTCCAATTGAAGTAAACGTGAGCGAGTTTCTGTCGCCTTATAGACATGTAAGACGGCACCATCGAAATACCACATCAAGTTGTACACTTGCGATAAGTAATCGAGGAATTCCGCCGGATCTTCAGGGGTAAAACGCCCATTCACTCGATCGTTGACTTTGTCACTAACAGAAACCGAGACACGATAATTTGCACCGAAGTTATTCAACAACTCTTTTAATGAGTCGTTATCTGCATAGTAGCGAAACGGTTGTTCAGGCCAGTGTAAGTCTGTTGCTTGCGCATATCCCAAAGGAACAACACTCACTGCGCATAACAATGCCTTTGTTGCAGCACGTCTAATGTTGGGAAAGATTTTTTGCATCATGGTAACCACACTGTATGGTTGATTGTGTGGTTCACGCGTTCTTGTTCCAATAATGCAATGTAACGTTCACATAGATTGACGTGCTTAGAAAGTAAAGTAGAGAACCGTTCCACGGAACAGTCCTCAACCCTTACTTTACTTTGCAAAATCAATTGCTGATCATCATTGGTTGTCAGTACGCCGCCATCCTCACGAATGGTTTTTAATGAGAGCTGCATGCAACGTTGTAACGCTTGTTCTTGTTGATAATCTAGATGCTCTTTAAACTGGAAGGGTAACGTCGCTTCCCATAAAATCCATGACGCATGTTGCTTGATGGTCAGTGATAACTGGTCAACCTCGATGTTGTAAGAACCATTTTCTGAGGCAATAAAATCCCCTACCTTTAGCGCTTCCGCTAAAGATTTCATCATCTTATCTAACATTTAACGCCCTATTTAGATCTGGCTGAGGTGATTGCAAGCCTGGCCGCACTGACCACTTTGAGTATCAAAATAGTAGTGATCGATATCACCAACAGTTTGCATGTTCTTGAACCATTGCCATACTTTCGCAACCGCATTTTGGTCGTTGTAAACCACATCGCATGCATCCCAAACTTCGTTCAGCTCGGGGGCCTCAAGTCGCACTTCCGAACACCAATTTTTCCACTCAGAAATAAATTGTTCGGTTGTAGAGGTGTACTCCGCGAACCCTTTCAGCTCGTCTAAAGACGGTTGCCACTTCTCAATTAACGAACGATGACATTCAATCACTTGCAACTGTTGTTCGCTTAACGTCCCAAGTTGCTTTTTAAGTTGATGCTGCTGGCTCTTAATAAGATCGAGTTGCTGTTGAACAAAGACGGCACTGGTGTCTTCCCCTGATAGCTTCGACCAATATTCCTTCTGAATATCGAGTTGATTGATAAGTTGTTCAACTTTAATCGAAGCATGAAGAGCACTTTGATCGACTTGTCGGTTAATCCACTCGTTGAGTGATAAATGGAAACAAAGCATCAACGTTTTTGGGACAGCCAAATTAAAGCGAAAGCCCAGACGAGAGTTGATGTAGTCCAGCCTTTGTTCGAACGTTGTGATTGTGCTGCTATCACTGAGCTGCGATCCAATTTCCAAAAATAAACGCATAGCAAACCGGTCTATCGAAGCACCAAGTTTTTGATACGTTTTTACTAACTGGCTAGCGCACAGGCTATCGACGACATTTCTATCCAACAAGCGTTGAAGTAAAGATAACTGCTCATAATTTATGACGCCTTCACTCAACAATTGTCGGTGATTGACGTGCACAACATTGAGATCCTGCGTAGGTTTCGAGGCGTTTTCATAACGAGCTCCTCTTTGTAAAACAGTCACTTTCCGCTGTGTCACTATGCTGTCTGGAAAAAGCGAACGGCGTCGCCAATGCTGCTTTTTCATTTATGTTCGTCTCCGCACCCCTTTCGAACAATCCAGAAAGAAAGAGATGTAATAATTTTTAATCGTTCGTTGTTACACGATACATAATAGAATTTACACTGGTGAGTGACTTTCAAAATTAGTCAGAAAATTTTAGTCTCAAGTCATTTCATTTCGCGATAGCCACTTGATCGTCTCCCGAACGTACGCGGCTTGGGGTCGTTCCAAAACGACGACGGTAACTCTGCGTAAAGTAAGACTGGCTGGAAAACCCTGCCTCCATCGCCACATCTACGATGCTCATCTTGCTCGTCAACAGCAGTTTATGAGCATGCAGTAGTCGACGCTCACTGATCCAAGCTCTTGGAGAAATGCCATAGTGCTCATTAAAAAGCTCTTTAAAAGTGGTTAAGCTGGCACCAAACTCCTGCGCGTAGTCTGTCAACTTCCATTCTTTTAAGTAATGCTGTTCCATAAATCGACGTAACCGTTCCGACGTACGGTTTGTTTGTTGTGACAGCAACGCATACAGTGATTCTCCTCCTTTGCTGTGTAGCAAGAGAATGAGTAGTTCTTCGTATTTTAGGCACATAATGGCATCAGGGTACGCTTGTTGCTCAAGCGTCTGCATGCTAGAAAGCACTTGTTCAACGAGTATGTTCAAACCAAAAGTAAACAAACCAGAACAAACTTTGTCTACCTTAGGCAGCATCATCAAGAGATCACTGTGTTTTTGCAGCAACTGACTAACGAGTTCATTGTCGTAAGCAATAATCGACGCTTTGTATGCCCCATCTAGCGGAGAGTACTCTAACAAGTAATCCCCTTGGGATAGAAATACCCCATTTTCTGCAGCAACATCGATTGTGCAATCACCTGTTTGAACTCGAAGCTGACCATTGTGAACGACAACAATGTGAGACTGGTCTGAGTGAAATACTTCGTCAGATTTTTCATAGCAGGAAAAACTACGAATTTTTCGTGAACTCGAGTCGACCCTTTCTGAGTTTAGTTGGCCTGACACATCCATTTTCTACCCTTCATTATTTTGAGTTTCTCAGTGCAAATGTTGAGAAACTTTCAAAGCACTACTTTGATTGTTGTTATTTCTAAGTACTGCTGTATGAATTAAAGAAGCAAAGAAAAGAGCATAGAAGTTCTATCACTTACCATACCCCCCGAATAATTAGCGAATAACCCAAGCATTACCTTTACCTAAAGGTAAAAGTTTGACTTAGTAAATTTCTGCTGTCCGTCTTTATTATTTTTATCAGATAGCGTTTATCATTAGCCAAAACTTAAATATGATTTCGTTATTTAAGTTTGGTTGTTTTGTTATACATTAGAATACAATTAAATAGACTTCGGCATCGTTTCGAGAACAAAATTAAATTTCCAAAATCATAAAAATGTATGTTTTATAGCCTAAAACGCCAAGCCAACGTGTTCAAGGAGCGAGATATAATCATAAAAAATACTGTTTTTGCAACAAGTATGAGTCTAAAAAACAACTGACCCGATGACTTCAAAGTCATGTAATTAATGTTTATAAAAGACAACAAATCTTTCACAAAAGGAAAGATATAGTCTTTATTTTTATAAATTAGAAAACTCTAATAAAAATGTAGTACTTAAAATTTTATCTGTTTATTTTTGGAACAAGAATCAAGTTTTCTTGTTTATTTCCCTCAAAAAATAAATAGTTCTTTTCTTTTTCCGCAACGAGATCACCGTTTGAATAAAGCTTTCCAATAATCTTCATTTTTCCTTCACCAGCTTGAATTGGTGCAATTAAAAACGAATACTGCACAGGCAACTGAACACCTTGGTAGCTCTGAGATGCTGATTTAAGACATTGATTATCAATAACTTTACATATTTCCACCTCAAGAGAAGTAATCGAAGGTGGAAAGTAGCCGTCGACAGAAACCCAACCATAGACTGATGCCTGACTCTGTGTATCAAAGCCATCCACCCCATTGACGGACACAGTCTGACTGCACCCACTCAGTATGAATAACCCAATAAAACCAGCCCATATAGAATTGTTCATTATGACCCCATAAACTTATTTTATATAATCTAGCTCATTTGAAATTCACACAATTCTTTATGTAAAAATATAAAAGATCAACTTATATTTATACTACAAGCGGACAATAAATCGCATTTTTTAACAACACGTAGTTAACATGGACTGTAATTTCAAAAGCAGTTTCTGCTCACTTTCATTCCTTCCTTAATTGAAGTTTATTAGAGAAAAATGATATTCATATATCTCATTGCCATTGAGATATGCATCTGAACACATTTACTTTTGCCTTTCTATTTCTCTCAACACATTTAAAAGCCAAAATATAATAACAACCGACTAATATTGATAAACATGAAGAGATACATCTAATATTTTCCTTGATAAAATTTCAAAAGGGACTATTCCTATGTCAGCACGCCAAACTATCGATGAGATTTTGCTAAAGTTTGCTCATCAAATAGGCTTGCCTGCACTGCATCTAACGGAAAATGAAGTAAGCTTAGCCTTTGATGATAATCTAAGGGTGCATATCATCTTTCATCCTGAATCGACAACTCTGCAGCTCGAAGCTGAGATTGTTGGCCTTCAAATTGTAAATTCCGATCTTTATCGTTCTTTTTTGGCCTTTAATTATCACTGGCCTGAGCACCAGTTATTTTTTAGTTTAGATAACCACCGACACGTCCTATGTTTAAACCGACTCATTAACATTAGGCGACTGGATTACGAATATTTTGAAACAGCTTTAGCAGAATTGCTGACGCACAGCGAGTCGTGGGAAGCGTTATTGTCTTCTCATGTAACTATTGATGAGGCACCACCGATGCCACAAACTTTAGACTTGAGAGTTTAGGTGTCTTTATGTCCAATGACATCCAATCCACATACACCAATTCATCGGTTCATGACGTTCAACAAGCGCAGCAAAGTGATGCAGTGCCGCAAGGAACGTTTCATGGCCGTAAAGTCACCCTACTCTCCTCATCAGAAAGCAGTCTGATGCGAACAAGCTCTAAAAGAGAGCTTGGTGAATGTTTAAATCAATTTGCCAGTCTCGAATCTTGCAATCGCGTTTTGGACTTTGATCCGCAACTCAACATTGACAAGCAAAACGCCGCCGTAGAAAAGCTTATGGAACGAAAAGTGGCGATAATTCAACGTTCCTGATATCACAATATAAGCAGGTTAAACATCTAAGTTAACCTTCAGCCGACAAGCTCACGCTAATAAAAAACCCCGAAGATTCGGGGTTTTGATTCATACTGCTTTTTCTTTATTAATTACTTAGTTTCACTAGAAGAAGCCTAACGGGTCGATGCTGTAGCTAATCAGCAAGTTCTTCGTGTTCTGGTAGTGATCCAGCATCATCTTGTGCGTTTCGCGCCCGATACCCGATTTTTTGTAACCACCGAACGCTGCGTGTGCAGGGTAAGCGTGGTAACAGTTAATCCAGATCCGGCCAGCTTCAATATTACGGCCCATACGATATGCAACGTTCGCATCACGTGTCCAAACACCTGCGCCTAAGCCATATTCAGTGTCGTTTGCGATTTCCAACGCTTCAGCCTCATCTTTGAATTTGGTGATAGCGATCACTGGGCCAAAGATTTCTTCTTGGAAGATTCGCATCTTGTTGTGGCCTTCCAACATGGTTGGCTGAATGTAGTACCCCTGGTTGATAGACTCTGGCTGTTCTGACACTCCCCCACCAAAGACCACTTTTGCGCCTTCTTCACGGCCGATTTCCAGGTAACTTAAAATCTTATCAAACTGTTCTTGAGAAGCCTGAGCACCAACTTGAGTATCGGTATCGAGCGGATTACCTTGTTTAATCAGCTGTGCACGTTCCGTCAGTTTCTCTACAAACTTGTCATAAATCGCTTCATGAACCAGTACGCGAGATGGACAAGTACAAACTTCACCTTGGTTGAAGAAACCAAGTAACGTACCTTCGATACACTTATCAAGATACTCATCTTCGTAATCGAAGATATCTGAGAAGTAGATGTTTGGAGATTTACCACCTAACTCAACTGTCGATGGGATCAAGTTGTCTGCTGCACATTTCAGAATGTGGTTGCCAACTTGCGTAGACCCGGTAAAAGCGAGTTTCGCAATGCGGTTGCTGGTTGCTAATGCTTGACCCGCTTCAGAACCATATCCGTTTACAACGTTGATGACACCAGGAGGAAGAAGGTCACCGATTTTTTCCATCAGAACCAGAATGGATGTTGGGGTTTGCTCTGCTGGCTTCAATACCACACAGCAGCCCGCCGCTAGTGCCGGTGCTAGTTTCCAAGCCGCCATCAACATTGGGAAGTTCCACGGAATAATTTGACCAACCACACCAATCGGTTCTGGGAAGTGGTAGCTTGCGGTGTGCTCATCCAGTTCTGCCGCACTGCCTTCTTGTGCGCGAATACAGCCAGCGAAGTAACGGAAGTGATCCACTACTAAAGGTAAATCTGCCGCCAAGGTTTCGCGAACTGGTTTGCCGTTTTCCCAAGTTTCTGCAACAGCAAGCTCTTCTAGATGCTGCTCAATACGGTCAGCAATTTTCAGCAAGATGTTCGAACGTTCTGTCACGCTGGTTTTGGCCCATTTTGCTCTGATGTTGTGCGCGGCATCCAGTGCTAAATTAATATCTTCCTCGCCAGAGCGAGCAACTTTACAATACGCTTGTCCGTTGATTGGTGAGATATTGTCAAAGTACTCACCACCCGTTGGTTTTACCCATTCCCCACCGATAAAGTTATCGTAATGCGATTTAAAGTTAACAATGGCATTTTCACTACCTGGCTGTGCATAGATCATAACTCTTCCTTTTGTTTCTCGTTCAATGTGTTATTGCAGTGTCGTATCGCACTGTTCACAAAGAGCATTACGCAAGTCACACGCCAACTACGCCACGCTTGTTGTTAATTAAATGTAAAACTATGATTACCAAGCGATAACAAACCAAGTGAGCGATGTTTGAGCGGATGTATGGTGTGAACACCAATGTTCAAGTGTTCCAAAATGGCACACCCTCACTGTGACAAAATGGTACAGTCATGGAACTTCAACATATTAGCGATAACAATTGGCTTTCAACTTCATGGGTCAGAAGTGAACAAGCGGGTTTAAAACAGCGTCGACGCCCTGAAGATATTCGAGTAACGCCAGCGACGCTCCAAGATAGGCGTCACCAACTCAATTTTTTGCTAGAGGCAGTCACTCAATTTGCGCTCCCTTTGTTTAATCAGCTATTTGCTCATAGCGACAGTCGCTTAATTTTGACGGATTCAGATGGTGTCATCATCGGCAGTTGGGGACAGCCTAGATTTCGTGAAAAGTTAACGGAAATCTCGCTAAGCTCTGGAGCATGCTGGCAAGAAAAGGTCAAAGGCACCAACGCGATTGGTACAGCTTTGGTTGAAGCAAAGCCCGTTTCTGTTATTGGTGATCAGCACTTTATCCAACACCATCGTTTTATTAGCTGTTCGGCTAATCCTATTTTCGATCATCTTGGTAACCTCATTGGCGTATTAGATATTACAAGCGAGCAAAAGAGACATGACTTCTCAACGCAAGTACTAGTACAAAACATGGTCCAGCAAGTGGAGAATCAACTACTTAACTTGATTCCACAAGGGCATATTCGTGTGGATTTAGCGTGCGAAAAAGGTTTACTGAATAGTGGTTGGCAAGGAATTATCATTGCAAATGAAGACGGACAAGTTTTGGCTCACAATCAAGTAGCCTCTCAACTTTTTGCGCAAAAAAGTATCATTGGGCAATCCTTAGACGACATTCTATCCACTCGGGGAAATGAGCACCCTTTCGTTTTCAAAACAAAACCGCTTACCGATAAAGATAGCAAGGTCAAGTCTCGTGCTGTAGCGGCGTCCAATGATCTTCATTATGGCGACTCCGCAGTTGAGCACTGTTGGCAGCAAGCCAATCGCGTCATCGATAAAGACATCAGTTTGTTGATTCTCGGAGAGACTGGTGTTGGCAAAAACGAGTTTGTGAAAGCGCTTCATAAAAACAGCCAGAGAAAAACGGGACCGTTGGTTTCCGTTAACTGCGGAGCGCTACCAAAAGATCTGGTTGAATCTGAATTATTTGGCTACGTAGCCGGTGCCTTTACTGGCGCAAACAGCAAAGGCTATCAGGGGAAAATTCGCCAAGCACACAAAGGGATTTTGTTTCTGGATGAAATCGCAGATTTACCCTTGGAAGCTCAAAGCCGCTTGCTCCATGTATTGCAAGATAAAACCGTGCTTCCCGTGGGTTCAAACCAAAGTATTCAAGTCGATACGCAAATCATTGCAGCCACGCATAAAGATCTGGAACATTTGGTCAGCGAAGGATTGTTCCGCCAAGATTTGTATTATCGCCTTAATGGCTTGATCATTGAGCTACCTCGCTTTGAGGAACGTGATGACAAACGACAACTGATTGAGAACATTCATCGGCGTCACGCCGAATCTGAACAACAGCTTTGCCCTCACCTACTTTCTCTGATGCTGTCTTACTCATGGCCAGGAAATTTGCGTGAACTCGATAGTTTAATCAAAGTATCCGCCTTAATGGCGCAAGGTGAAGAAATATTGGAACTCACACACGTCCCAGCCCACCTAAGTAAGAAACTCAGCCAAGCTCAAGAAGGAGCAGCATCCGCTGAACCAACTTCAGAACTGCGTGCAACCGTCGAAGATAAGTTGCTCAAAACATATCAAGCCAACCAGGGGAACATTAGCAAAACGTCTCGTATGCTTGGTGTGAGCCGAAATACCATTTACAGAAAGTTGAAAAGCCTTGGCATATTAAGTTAATTCTACGACCTCAGATACAAAAAGAGCACCGTTGCGGTGCTCTTTCTCTTTGAAACCTAGCTTACAGGCCGCCTTGTTGTTGTGCCTGTTTTACTAATGCCTGACGTTGAGTTTCCTTCTCAGAGATCACTTGATTGTCCTTGTGCATTTCCTGTTCCAATTCTGCTGGAATGAAAACAAAGTACTTGTTAAGAGTCATCTTAGAACCTCAATTTGCTGTGTTAATTACCTTCTTGGTCGACGTAAACAAAACCAGAAAAACATGTTTTACTGGATCCTTGTTGCTAGTTTCAAAAAATAAAGGATGTTCATATAATAAACATCCTCCATGTGGGCGCTAATTATAGGCGTAGTTTAGAGGCTTACCTAGCACTCTTTTTCACCTTTTGTGCAATCTGAGTTTCGATCGAAAAACAGATTTAATTGCCCGTAGTTACTAAGGTATTGTTAAACAGAGAAAAAAGCTTTTACTGTAACTGACGACAGGGATGAGCTTACGAGTGTAGGTTCACTTGCAATTGTGTATCGTAGAGTTCGAATACGATAATAATAGCGCTACATGCCCTTAATCTGCGTAGTTAAAAACTTTGAAGTGATAGACAACCGAAGTCATATCTGTGCAACTCAGTTTAACGATTTGTCTACCAGTTCAATATTTCACCTTTTTTGAGAAATCTTTAGCCACTTTTTTGTGTGAAACGTCCCAAAAGAGCAGACAATTAAAAGTGTGGCATATGACCACAATTGTCTATCCCCACTTAGCTTCGGGAGGCGTTTATGAAAAGTAACAAACTTGGCCATGTGATGTCTTTCAGCAGAATGTTTTCCTTCATTGCATTCTTGACGGCCACATTCGCATGGATTCTCAGCATGTACGCCCTATTCACTGTTTCTTTAGTGGCTCTTGTGGTCAGTGCAATTCTCTACCTAAAAGACAGGTTTTATCAAAACAAGAAAACGACCACTGAAAAGAGCGCCTAGGCGCTCTTGAAGTTCCGTAAAAGCAAAAACAAAAAAGGATGCCACTTGGGCATCCCTTTATATCTTTATATTTAGTCGGTTTACTTAAAACGATTACACGTCGTAAGTTGTAGACGCTGTGTCGCCGCCTGTACCAGTCCAGTTAGTGTGGAAGAATTCACCACGTGGACGGTCAATGCGCTCATAAGTGTGAGCACCGAAGTAGTCACGTTGAGCTTGAAGCAGGTTCGCTGGTAGACGAGCTGTTGTGTAACCGTCTAGGAAAGATAGCGCAGAAATCGTACATGGCATTGGGATACCAGATTCTAGAGATTTCGCTGCTACTTTACGCCATGCTGCTAGGCTGCCTTGTAGGATGTTTTTGAAGTACTCATCAGAACCGAGGAATGCGATGTCTGGGTTCGCTTCGTACGCATCACGGATGTTGCCTAGGAACGCAGAACGGATGATACAACCGCCACGCCACATTAGAGCTACGTTACCGTAGTTTAAGTCCCAACCGTTCTCGTTAGACGCTTCGCGCATTAGCATGAAGCCTTGAGCGTAAGAGATGATCTTAGAAGCTAGTAGCGCTTGACGTAGTGCATCAACCCACTCTTGCTTGTCGCCTTCAACTGGAGTGATTGTCTTACCGAATAGAGATTCAGCTTCAACACGTTGGTCTTTCAGTGCAGATAGACAACGAGAGAATACAGACTCAGAGATAAGTGTTAGTGGAATACCTAGGTCTAGTGCGTTGATACCAGTCCATTTACCAGTACCTTTTTGGCCTGCTGTGTCTAGGATCTTTTCAACGAGAGGCTCACCGTCTTCATCTTTGTAGCCAAGAATGTCAGCCGTGATTTCAACAAGGTAGCTGTCTAGCTCAGTCTTGTTCCAATCAGCGAATACTGCTTGCATCTCGTCTGCAGACATACCAAGACCGTCTTTCATGAACTGGTAAGCTTCTGTGATAAGCTGCATGTCACCGTATTCGATACCGTTGTGTACCATCTTAACGAAGTGACCAGCACCGTCGTTACCAACCCAGTCACAACATGGCTCACCAGCGTCAGTTTTCGCAGCGATACCTTGGAAGATAGGCTTAACCGCTTCCCATGCTTCAGCAGCACCGCCAGGCATGATAGATGGACCGAAGCGCGCACCTTCTTCACCACCAGATACACCAGTACCGATGAAGTGGATACCTTTTTCACGTAGTGCAGCAACACGACGGTTTGTATCTGGGTAGTTAGTGTTACCACCGTCAATAATGATGTCGCCTTTGTCTAGCAGAGGTACTAGCGCTTCGATGAACTTGTCTACAACGTCACCAGCGCGAACCATCAACATTACTTTACGCGGCGTTTCTAGCTTCTCTACTAGTTCTTCTAGAGAGTATGCACCGATGATGTTCGTGCCTTTTGCTGGACCTTCCAGGAACTCGTCTACTTTAGCAGCAGTACGGTTGTGAGCAACCACTTTAAAGCCGTGATCGTTCATGTTTAGGATAAGGTTTTGACCCATTACTGCTAGGCCAATTACACCGATATCACCTTTCATTGTTTCTCTCCAATTTTATTTCATCGACGAGCAGCGTCTTAAGCAATTTTTGCTGCCGCGTCTAAATCTAAATACCATTCCGTTAGGCCCGATTTCGCTTGAATCTTAGCCGCTGGGTATGGCAGTGCGTGTGCTGGTGAACTGTTAATTTCTTCAACAATGTCCGCTTTTCCTGCACCAAGCACTAAGTAACTAATGCGTTTCGCTGCTTCTAATACGCGTGCGGTTTTCGACACACGAAGTTGGCCCGATTCAGGATGCGACGCCACAAGAGATAGGTTCGCATCATCATAATTCGTTTGGCCAGGGAACAGAGAAGCTGTATGACCATCTGCACCAACGCCTAATAAGATCCAGTCAAACACAGGTGTGCCGTTTTCACTCGGGATCACCTCTGCCATCTCTTTTGCAAAGCGCTCGGCTTCTGCTTTAGGCTCATCTTCGCCACGGATGCGGTGAATGTTTTCCGCAGGAATATTTACTTGGCTAAACAACAACGTGTTCGCTTCACCGTAGTTGCTTTCTGCATCGTCAGGGGCAACACAACGTTCGTCACCCCACCAAAAGTGGAGGTTTTCCCATTGAATGGAGGTTGCGTAAGCCTCTGAAGCCAGTAGTTTAAACAGCATTTTAGGAGTGCTGCCGCCAGAAAGAGAGATGTGAACAGGTCTGCCCATTTCGCTAAACGCTTTCATATCGTTAGCTAGGCTTTCAACTACCTGTTCTGCTGTTTGGTAGATCTTATGGTTGATCATAGTTCACAGTAATCCGTATCTGTTAAGTTTTTACATGGGAAACGCCAAGCGCGGCCATCACGCTGTAACAAGTCATCTGACTCTTTAGGTCCCCAAGTGCCGCATGCGTACCCGAAGAGGGATTGTGGATCTTGCTTAAAATCTAAGATTGGCTGTACGTATTGCCAGCACGCTTCCACCGCATCACTACGTGCAAATAGCGTAGCATCACCATTCAAAGCATCAAGTAGAAGACGCTCGTATGCCGTTAGCATTTGCGTTTCTTGCAGGTCAGCGTAATGGAAGTTCATTTTCACTTCCTTCGCTTCAAAGCCTGCGCCTGGCTCTTTCAAGCCAAAGCTCATTTGAATGCCTTCGTCTGGTTGAATACGAATGATCAGCTTGTTTTCTGGTGCGTTTTGACCAAACACAGGATGCGGTGTTTGTTTAAAGTGGATAACCACCTCAGTAACGCGTGTTGGAAGACGCTTACCAGTACGCACGTAAAATGGCACGCCATTCCAACGCCAGTTGTTGATGTACGCTTTCAAACCGATGTAAGTCTCTGTACGAGAATCGTCTGCAACTCCCGGCTCTTCACGGTAGCCGCGTAGGCTTTGCCCACGGACTTCAGACGCCGTGTATTGGCCTAATACTAGGTCATTGCGCAGAGCGTTTTCGTCTAATGGCTTTAGGCATTGAAGCACTTTTACCACTTCATCACGCATCGAGTCTGCATTGATTTGCGCTGGTGGTTCCATACCTACCATTGCTAATACTTGTAGCAAGTGGTTTTGGAACATGTCGCGCACAGCGCCAGAGTTGTCGTAGTAACCACCACGCTCCTCTACGCCAAGGAATTCTGCGCCTGTGATTTCAACGTAATCAATGAAGTTACGGTTCCAAAGTGGCTCAAACATCGCATTAGAGAAACGAAGCACAAGTAGGTTTTGTACCGTTTCTTTACCTAAGTAATGGTCAATTCGGTAGATTTGATGCTCTTGGAAGTGCTCGTGAATTTCTTTGTCCAGAATACGCGCCGATTCAAGATCATAGCCGAATGGTTTCTCAATGATCAGGCGTTTCCAGCCATCCTCTTCACTGTTAAGACCATGTGCTGCAAGACTTGCAGGGATCACACTGTATAAACTTGGTGGGGTTGCTAAGTAAAAAAGCGTATTGCGTTGCTCGAATTGATATTCGTCCGCAAGTTGGTCTAAGCGAGAAGATAGCTTACCGTAATCTTGTGTGTCAGAAGTATTAATTGCTTGGTAGTGCAGATGGTTAATAAATGCATCAAGCGTTTCTGGCTCAGTCTTTTCCATTTCCTGAAGCGATTTTTTCAGCTTCGCGCGGTAAGACTCATCACTGTATTCAGTGCGACTTACACCCAGAATGGCAAAATTCTCTGGAAGCTGCTTGTTCGCGTAGAGGTGGTATAAAGCAGGAATGAGCTTACGGTACGTAAGGTCACCTGAAGCACCAAAAATAACGATGCTGCTGTTTTCTGGTATTACCATCATCTTTCCCTTAAAAACGAGGTACTTATTGTGTGCCCGGATACGGCTAGAGAATGAGCCAACCCTATCAATGGCACCTCAAAATAGAAAATTGGTCTTACCTATTACGTTGATAGGTAAAGTCTATGGGCCCAAAGAACCTCAAGAAGTTGCATTTCCGATTCTTGGAAACACGACGTATTGAGGTCATTTAAGTCACTTATGTCTCAAAAGTACACACTGTACTCGCTGGAGGAGAGTCCGACACGGGGCAATATTGTCTACGACTATTTGATTTACATCAACACTTGCCAGTGCAAACGTTTAAATAAGTTGCACAAAACGTCATAAGCGATTGTATTTTATTGATAAAAAAAGTTTCATCTGAACACTCCAAAATTTAAGCAAAAACTCTAATATGGGCAATAATTACTCATACTTGCAATCCATTACAGTTTTATCGTGATCTGTGTTACTTACTTTTTATTTCATCATGCTATTGATAATGATACTCAATTAAAGATAATGAAATCACTATTAATGTGAAAGTAGAACGCCATGAAATCAAGCGCCATTAACCCACATCCCATAAACCGAATACAATCGGTGCTTGACTACATTCACACCAACTTAGACAGCACTCTGAGCGTAGATGAAATATCGAAAGCAAGTTGTTGGTCTCGCTGGCAACTGCAACGCGTATTTCAACAACACACTGGCGTATCCGTCGCTCACTATATCAGAGAGCTTAAACTTAGCCTTGCGGCTGAGCGCTTAATCCATACTTCTGACCGCTCGTTAGATATAGCGATAGAAATGGGATTTACATCTGAACACGCATTTAGCCGAGCGTTCAGGAATATGTTTTCAAAAAGCCCCCGTGAATATCGAAAAACGCAACAGCTCTCCGGGTTGAGACAACCTTTGACGCTGCGTAAGACACCAAAAGAAGAGAAAAAACATCAGCGCTTTATTGAAGTTCGAATAGAAACAAAACCGGCTTTTGAACTTGCTGGTTATCATGAACCTATTCACGGATTGTTTTCCGCTGCGCCCGATTTCCAATCCAAAGTACCGTCGCTTTGGTCACGTCTTTATTCATCTGAAAACCTTAACAATTCGGAAAGTAGTTACTTTGGCGTGATTGATGTGACTCAAGCGTATTCAAACAACCAACAACTTGAGTATTGGGCAGGTTATGAGTGCAGTCCAACAGCAAACGCACCAAGATCAACGAACTCTTCCAACTCGGGGTTAGACCTCTTGGCTGTTCCTGAGCAAACCTACGCCGTCATTACACACATAGGCAAAGCATCAGAGCTCGCCTCAACGCTGGAATGGTTTATTTTACATTGGCTACCCTACTCTAATTATCATGCTATCGATGGTTATGAGTTAGAGCTTTATCCAGAAGGTTATGATGTTGATAGCGAACAAGCACAAATGCAGTATTGGATTCCTGTCGAGCCAAACGACTCGCTATCTTTAAAACCTAAGAACAGAAGAATAAGTTCCAAAGATTAGTGTTTTGCACCAAATTGTTAACTTTTCCTATTTCTTTGAATATAGAATACAAATAACAATCATTATCAATAAATAGAAAAAGTAGTGGAATTTATAAATATGGAAAGTCCGATTCGATTTCATCGTTCAGCGGTTGCTATCGTCGTATCCGCATTGCTCGCTGGCCACGCCAATGCGACTGAGAGCGTATCCCAACACGAAACGATTACGGTGCTAGGAGAAACATACCGAAACACCGCAACTAAAACCGTTTTAGAACCGGAGGAAACACCGCAAGCGATCACGGTAATCACTAAAGATGACATGGACCTGCGCGGCGTAAACTCGGTGAGCGAAGCATTGCGTTACGCGCCTGGCGTAAATACAGAATTGCGTGGCGGTGCCGTTTCCCGACTTGACCTATTCAATATTCGTGGTTTTATTAACTACACCAACTTTTATGATGGTCTTCCTTTGCTGTACAACGGTTGGAACCTTCAACCTCAGGTCGATTCCGTTGCTCTTGAGCAAATCGAGGTTTTTAAAGGGCCAACGTCTGTTCTTTACGGCAATATTCCACCAGGAGGTATGGTCAACATTATCGCCAAGGCGCCTCAGTCAACACCCTCGCACTCTGTCTCGATTAGTACTGGGACTAACAGCCTAAAAGAACTGACGTTCGACACCACAGGACAAATTGGTGATTCTAATGTGGATTACCGTATTGTAGGCCTAGCTAAACAGCGAGATGGTCAAGCCGATACGTCTGAAGACGAACGTTATGTACTCGCCCCATCTTTCAATTGGCAAGCGACAGAAAGCACATTAGTGAACGTGAATGTTTACTATCAAAATGATCCATCAGCAGGTATCTACACGACTGTGCCTGCGTCTGGCTCAGTGATTAAAAACCCACTTGGCTCGATGTCACCAAGCACTTATTTGGGGGATGAGGACTGGAACACTTACGAACGCGAAGTTCTGATGATGGGTTACAAAGTCCAACACGACTTTAACAACAATTGGCAATTTCTACAGAATGCCCGCTACATGACCGCCGATGCCTATCAGGAAAACACATATAACGGTGCACTTGAAGCGGATAACCGTACCGTTGGTCGAAATGCCTATTTAACCGATGAAAAGTCCAAATCCTTTGTGATTGACAACCAACTATCTGGCTACGTTAAAACAGGAAATTTTGAACATAACTTATTGTTCGGGCTTGATTATCAGTATCTAGATTCAGATGTAAAATACAAAGACACGCTTGGGTATTCGCTAACTCAGGACATTTTTAATCCTGACCACAACAGCATTGATCGTAATGCACTGAATTTCCAATACAAACAAAACTTAGATATCAAAACGAAGCAGATTGGCGTTTATTTCCAAGATCAAGTTCGTTACGACCAACTTGTAATGATTGCAGGTCTTCGTTGGGATAAATACGATTCAAATACAGACGCCGTTAGCGATTATCTAGGAACAGTATCCAACAGCAAGGAAGAGTTAGACGATACCAACGTATCTTTCCGAGTCGGTGGTTTGTATGAGCTAGACTTTGGTCTCTCGCCATACCTTACTTACTCGGAAAGTTTCGAGCCAATTGCGGGTGCCGACTCTTCTGGTAAAGCATTTGAGCCATCAACCGGTCATCAATGGGAGTTAGGCTTTAAATACGCCCCATTATCTGGTGATATCTCAGGTAACTTAGCACTCTTCCATATTACGAAGAAAAACGCGATCTTGACCGATCCGAATAATCCTTATGCACCGAACTATCAAGCGGGCGAAGTGGTATCACAAGGTATTGAACTTGAGGCAAAATGGCAAGCCACAGCACAAGCTGATTTCACTCTAGGCTATACATATACCGATATGGAGATTACCGAGGACAGTTATTACAACCAAGAAGGTAAAACGCCGGTTTGGGTACCTGAGCAAACGGCCTCTCTATGGGCCAATTACTTCTTTGAAGGAAATCTTTCAGGCCTTCGTACCAGTGCTGGCGTTCGCTATGTCGGGGAAGCACAAATTGATGCACAGAATAGTCAAAAAGTACCGGACTACACCTTGTTTGATTTGGCAGCAAGTTACGATTTCTCAACGGTATCTGAATCAATGAAAGGGGCTAGCGTCACGCTTTCTGCAAGCAATCTATTCGATAAAGAATACTATTCTTGTTACGACAAAAATAACTGTTGGTTTGGCGCTGAGCGCTCTATCGAAGCGAAGTTAGAATACAACTTCTAACCTCTTAGAGCGGAACAGCAGTAATTTGTAAAGCGATGGTTTCTACAATAAGCCATCGCTTTTTATTTTGCATAGAGCATCAATATAAACGCTACCGTGTCACTTTTTTATAGCACCTTTCTGGCCTACCAACAGAGCCATAGTTTAAATCAGCCTCTAGTTCACCAGTGCTGATAAGATACTCCAAATAGCGCCTCGCCGTTGTTCGGCTCGCGCCGATCTTTTCGCCTGCCTCATCAGCGGTCAGCGCACTGCCATTTGGGAACAACTCCCTGATCTTGTCTAGGGTTACACCATCAATCCCTTTTGGTAATCGGTTCGGCAAGTTGTCTTGATTGGCGTGAGACTGCAGCATTTTATCAACGAGGTTCTGATCCAAACTCTCTACGATGTCTAGTTGTTGGCGTTGGGACACATACTTTTTCAGTGCGGCATCTAAGCGTGGAAACATCACTGGTTTTAACAAGTAATCGACAACGCCACCCCTCATCGCCTGTTGTAATGTATCGACATCCCTTGCGGCTGTAATCAAAATGACATCACACGTTTGGTTACTTGCACGCAGTGTATTTAGTATCTCAAGCCCTGTGCCATCGGGAAGATAGACATCCATCAATAGTAAATCTGGCTTAAGAATGTCGAGTTGCATTTCTGCTTCCATTCTCGTGGTCGCAATTCCAACCACTTCCAAACCTGTCAGTTGGCTTAAGTATTTGTGGTGCAGCTCAGCAATAGCCAGATCATCTTCAATGATCATTACGCGAGTCGCCATACTCATAATTGTTCTTCCTTGGGTAAGTACACCGTTATTCTTGTCCCATAATTTGTATTGGGTATCATCTCAACATGGCCGTGATATCGAGTAGCAAGCTGATTGACAAGGTGCAACCCAACACCTCGATTTTGACGAGATTTCGTTGAAACGCCTTTTGTAAATAATGTTTGTGGATCCATTGTTTTTGGGAGGCCACAACCATGATCTATCACCTCAAGTATCACTTCATTTCCGTAATCGCTAACGGACACATCAATGTTTCTGCGTTCTGACGCAACATTTGATTCATCGCGAATTGAAGTTAACGTGGCATCGAAAGCGTTATCAATCAAATTACCCAAAATTGTGACAAGGTCTTCCGAATTTAGCCACTCAGGTAGAGGCTCCAGACGACTGCCTTCCTCAACCACCAGTTGTAAGCCTAACTCGCGAGCACGTTCAGTTTTTCCAAGCAACATACCTGCAATTAGCGGGTCCTTAACGGTATCTCTTAAAAACTCAATCATTGCTTGATAGTGTGCGGTTTCTTGTCCAATTAACTTTTGCACCGCATCAAGCTCACCCATTTGTACTAGCCCACTAATGGTGTTGAGCTTATTTCGATGCTCATGGGTTTGCGAACGTAACAAATCTGCATATTCCTTGGTTTGTGATAGCTGCTCGGTTAGATCATTAATTTCATCCCTTAAACGGAAACTCGATACCGCCCCCACGATTTTTCCATCAACATAAATTGGAGAGCGATTTGCAATCAGGCGCTTATGATTAAGGAATATTTCAATATCATGATCTTCCTGCCCGCTTTCTAATACTGTATATAGATCGCTATCACGCAGCGTGTCAGTCAAAGGTTTATTGAGCGCTGATTCTCTATCAATACCGAGAATCTGGCAGGCACTACGATTTATCGAGCGAAGTATCCCTTGGGCATCAATGCTTAACACGCCCTCTTTGATGGTGCTCATCGTCACTTCTAATTCGCCGTACAACCGCCCTATCTCTTCAGGCTCAAAGCCTAAAATGGCGCGCTGAAACTTTCTCGACGCATAATTGGATACAATGGCATTAGCGACGACAACTACGATGACCATTAAAATCAAAAAGGCCAAAAATGGTTCGATGCGGTCTTGCAGTCGGTCGAGTAAATAGCCAACCGAAACCACACCAATGATGTTCCCTTGCTCGTCAAAAATCGCAGCTTTACCACGAACTGAATAACCTAACGAGCCCTGTGCCGTCGAAACATAAGACAACCCCCGTTCTAGCGCTCGACGATTGTCGCCACCTCTCATTGGCTTGCCCAACCGCTCATCAACAGGGTGGATTAAGCGTACTCCCTTATGGTCGCCAATAACGATGAATGCAGCACCTATGGCTTCGGTTAATTCTCTAAAGCGAAGTTGGTATGGCTGGGGGTTTTGGGTTTCGATCATTTCACGAACAACCGCTGAGTCCGCTAAAAAACGGGCAACACCCAGTGCTTTTTCTCCCATTTCTTGCTCTTGATTGATTTTGAGATAAGTGAACCCTGCGGCGACAAGCAATAACAGCTCTATCAACCCCGATAGCGTCATGATAATGAGCATCCGCTTACGAAAGCTGATGGTTTTCCAACTCATTGATACATCCTTGTGATTCACTCTTGAGCGTAACGTTAACACTCAGTTAACAGCATGACGTTGTCGCGGTGATAAATCTGTGAGGAAGGCAAACAAACCGCAGAGTTTACGGTTAATTAATCGACGAGCTGAAACATAAAATTACAACCATTCACCAAATTTAGCATTCCTCTCTGATACTCAATTCCATACATAAATTGCCCTTAAAATCATGATCGCGATCACATCGATTTTAGCGGTTTTTGAGGCGTTTTTAGACTTTACAACGTATAATTTTTAATCAACGAAACCAATGAGAGTTTCGGTTTGAAAGCAGTGAAGCTGGAAGTCTATTAAAAGCTCAACATTGATGTCAGTGGTTTGGACAAAAATAAAACAAAACACAAATACTGACTATATGACAAACACTTAGACACCATCTGAAAACTGGAAAACTATAAACAGAGGTGCATTTATAGTTAGAAGGAACACCAAACATGGAACGCGATACCTTTGGAATATGCCTGAATAAGGCGATGCTGTCAGAGAATATGTATTCAACATTTACACACGTCAGGGCTTATGAAAAAAACGGAGGCGGTACTTCTGATCTCAAAGTCCTGTTATCGTTCCCTCAAATGAGTGGAAAAGATCTATTGAATACGATGCGAGGTTCTCGTCAGCTCGAGTGGAGAGCGGAGTTTCACTGTCCATATACGAAATAAATTTGTAACATCTCCCGCGCCCAGCACAAATATAACTGGGCGCATACTACTGCCCAATTTTCCCTCCTACTTAACACGCAGTTACGAATCCTTTATATTAGAGCTAATACTCTACGACAAAGCAGCCATTATGAAAAAAACAGGAAAGGTTTGGATACTGGGCTTACTTAGCAGCTCGATTTCCCTTGCCTGTCATGCGGCACCGATCACTTTTGATACCGCATGGCAGCTATTGCTAGAAAACAACTATTCTCTTAAAGCTCAACGCTCAAACGTCGAGAACTACCAATACCAAGAGAGTGCCACCAGCAATCTCAACTTACCTCAGGTTACTATTGGCGCGAATTACACGCGTTTAGATACCGATATCACGCTTTCGGGAAAACAGATCCTAGACAGCACAGGAGCACACATTAACGTACCTCCTGCTTTTCAGCCTATTTTTGGTGCCTTAGCTAATACCACTTCGACCATAACCGAGCGCGATATTTTCTCTTCGTCTATTCGTGCGATTTGGCCAATTTTTACTGGTGGTCGAATTTCTGCGGCTCAATCAGCAGCAGAAGGCAAAACGGATGAGGCGAAAAGTCAGCTTCTAATGGAACAACAAGCGCGTTTTGAAGATTTATCGAAGTACTACTTTTCTGTCGTACTGGCAAAGGAAGTACTCGCAACGCGGCAAGCGGTTGAAGCAGGGCTAAAAAAGCATCGAGATTTTGCCATTAAGCTTGAAGAGCAAGGACAAATCGCGCACGTTGAGCGCCTGCAAGCCGAGGCTTCTTTAGATAAAGCATCTGTAGAAACACGTAAAGCAGCCAGCGATTTGAGTATCGCTCAGGCTGCATTAGGTAAATTACTCGCACAAGATGATGCCGTAGAGCCCGCTGAATCTTTGTTTATCAACGACAGTCTTCCCCCTCTTACTGCTTTTGTCGATCAAACGTTGCTTACCTATCCGGGGTTAGAACTTCTGAGCGCTAAACACAAACAAGCCTCTAGCTTAATCAAAGCAGAAAAAGGGAAATACTACCCTGAAGTTTATCTTTACGGCGACTACAGCTTGTATGAAGACGATTCTCTCGCAAGCCAAATGAAGCCTGACTGGTTAGTTGGTGTTGGTGTCAGCATTCCACTGATTGAATCATCAGGGCGAAGCGAAAAAGTCAAAGCCGCTCAAAGCGTCGTCTCGCAGGTCGACTCATTAAAGTCCCAAGCCAAACAAGACTTATCGCTGTTAGTCCAAAAGACATACTTGGAGGCTCAGCAAGCCATTGATGAAGTACAAGGGCTCGCATCTAGCATTGAACTCGCTAACGAAAATCTGCGCTTGCGTGAAAAAGCATTTACTCAGGGTCTGTCGTCTTCTCTGGATGTTGTGGATGCACAACTTTATGTCGCGAGTATAGAAACACAACGTTCAGCGGCGCGTTTCCGCTATTTAATATCTTTAACCAAGCTACTCGCATTGAGCAGTGAAATGAACAGCTTCGAACAATATCAAAATACCGCTTATATCCCTGCTTCAACATCCAAAGAGGTGAAATAAATCATGGCAGCTAAATCACTAAAACCCGTTTTACTCTCACTTTGTGCTTTGGGTGTTGCCTCTTGGGTTGGGTATCAATTTTACCAAGCCTATCAACCAGAACCGATCCGCTTACAGGGATTAATTGAAGCCCAGCAATACAGCATTTCCTCAAAAGTCCCAGGGCGTATTGATGAGGTCATGGTACGTAAAGGCGACGATGTAGAGAAAGGTCAGCTTATTTTTACCCTTCATAGTCCTGAAATTGAAGCGAAGTTAGAACAAGCAAAAGCAGGTGAAAAAGCGGCGGACGCCTTAGCTCAAGAAGCTGAGAAAGGCGCACGTGAGCAACAAATCCAAGCAGCAAAAGATCAGTGGATGAAAGCCAAAGCCGCTGCGAATTTAATGGAAAAAACCTACAATCGTGTGAATAACCTTTATAACGATGGCGTGGTTGCAGAACAAAAACGCGATGAAGCTTTAACTCAGTGGCAAGCAGCGAAATACACAGAAAGTGCTGCGTTTCAAATGTACGAAATGGCAAAAGAAGGCGCTAGAAGTGAAACCAAAGTGGCTGCGGCGGAAAAAGCGCGCATGGCATCAGGTGCCGTAGCCGAAGTAGAAGCGTACGCGAAAGATACTCAGATCTACAGCTGGTTTGACGGCGAAGTCTCTCAAGTTCTACTTCAAAGTGGTGAATTAGCACCTCAGGGCTTCCCGGTTGTTACTGTGATAGATACAGAAGATGCCTGGGCGACACTTAATGTGCGTGAAGATTACCTTCAACACTTTAAAAAAGGAGCAACCTTTGATGCCTATTTGCCTGCCTTAAATAAAAATGTTGAGTTCAAAGTAACGCATGTTGCCGTTATGGGTAACTTTGCAACGTGGAGAGCAACCGATGCTTCTCAAGGTTTTGATCTTCGTACCTTTGAAGTAGAAGCTCGTCCAGCTCAACCCGAACCTGAACTGCGTATGGGAATGAGTGTTGTCGTTGAACTTTAATCACAACCACTAGGTTAATGCTATGACGATTAAGATTTCACAGCGGCATATCTTACGACGAGACAAGTGGTTGCTTTCGTGCCTTACTTGGATACCGATTTTGCTCGCGATGATGATTTGGGGAGTGTTCTCTGCGGGCATTGCCCGGGATCTGCCAATCGGTGTGGTTGATCTACAACATTCCCAACTTTCTCGAAAGCTCATTCAATCTTTGGATGCGTCGTCGAGTCTGGCTGTTAACTATCACTACACCAGTGCAAGCGAAGCAAAAAATGCGATGATTGAAGGCGATATCTACGCTTACGCGGTCATCCCATCTAAGTTCGACCAAGACATTCTCCAGCACCGCCAACCTCAACTTTCTGTCTTTTACAACAGTCAGTACATTTTGGTAGCGAAACTGATCAACTCTGCTGTTGCGCAAGCACAAGGCTATTTCGACGCTCAGGTTGAAGTAATGGGCAACTTGGCTAAGGGTAACACCACAACGTTAGCAGCGGCTGGACAGGCTGTACCCGTGTCAACACAAATAACCGCATTATTTAACCGTAACAATAACTACGCACAATTTTTGGTAACGGCTATCGTGCCAGCCATTTGGCAAATATGTATTGTAGTAAGCACTATTTTGATTCTTGCCGCGCACTTTCGCATTTATGGTGGAAAGAATGGCTTTGCATTTTTGGGCGAAAAGCCATACGCCAGGCTCACTACCTTATTAAGTCGGTACATTCCGGTCTTTATGGCGCAAGGTGCGTTGTTCTTGTACTGGTTTTATTCCGTGCTTGATTGGCCAATGGAAGGCAGTTTTGTGGTTATGCTATTAGCACAATTGGCGACGGTTATCGCCTGTATCATTATGGGAGCGTTGTTCTTCTTCTTGTCGATGGATCCTGCACGTGCGATGAGTTTTGCTGGCGCATTTACGGCTCCAAGCTTCGCGTTCATGGGAATTACATTCCCAGTTTCTGACATGAACACGCTCGCTTATGCATGGCGTTCATTATTGCCGATTACCCATTACATTGAAGTACAAGTGAGTCAAGCAAGCTATGGAGCATCGGCCGCGCAATCTTTAAGCTCGCTATGGCCTATGATTGGTTACGTTATGCCTCTGCTCATTACCGCAGCCTTGATGGGTAAACATCGAACAGCTTCATCAACACGCCAAGCGAAGGAGGCGGTATGACATTGTGGCAACTGATTAAAGCGGAACTTAAGGCCGTTCTAACCAATCCAGTCGTTACGTTGACCGTGTTTGGTGGTGTCGTATTTTACTCGTTTTTATACCCTTTGCCTTATGCACAACAAACGCCTCGTGAACAAACAATCGCGATTGTTAATCTAGATGGTAGTCAGACGAGTTTAAAGCTGGAACGTATGGTTGATGCCACCCCACAAGTCAACGTAGTCACTCGACTTCATACGATTGCCGATGCAAAGCAAGCATTTTTACAACGAGAGATCACCGGTTTTTTAGTCATACCAGAACACTTTTACAAAGACCTAATGCTAGGTAAAAGCCCGACTCTGGCCTACGCTGCGGACGCCTCGTATTTTCTCGTGTACGGAACCGTGGTAGAAGGATTGGCCCAAGCGGGAGGCACATTAGGGGCCCAAGTGAAAGTCAGTAAAATGGTGATAGATGGTGTGCCCATGAGTATGGCTAGCCATAATTACTCTGCTATTAAGCTGAATATGAAACCGACGTTCAACCCAACCATGGGTTACATCGAATACGTAGTGCCGGCAGTATTTGTTCTGATTTTACAACAAACGTTGATCATGGCGGTTGGATTGCAAACGGGAACACAGCGTCATGGTCGTGGCTATTGGTCACAAGTATCAACGGGATCGCTGCTGCTTGCGAGAACGTTAGTATTTGTGGCAATTTATTATTTACTCTGCGCCTATTATTTTGGTTTTAGCTTCGAACGCTTAAACGTAAACCATATCGCCAATGCGGGCGAATTGCTGGCTATGTTGTTCCCGTTCTTTTTAGGTTGTTGCGGACTAGGCTTCTGGCTAGGTTACTTATTACCTCGGCGTGAACTTGTCACCTTAGTCGTCTTAGTGAGCTCTATGCCGCTCATTTTCTTGGCTGGTTTTATTTGGCCGATTGAAGCCATACCTACTCCCTTACTATGGATTGCTGATTTAAGCCCAAGCACTTGGGCGATAAAAGCTTTCTTAGCGCTAAACCAAATGGGGGCAACCTGGCAACAAGTCGCTCTACATTGGACGGCACTTTGGGCACTCACTGTGCTTTGGGGTAGCGTTGCGTACTGGATTGCTAAGCGAAGTAACAAGCCAGTTGTAACAGAGAGCTTGGGGTGACAGCTGACATTTTCTATTACTATAAAAAAAGCCGGGTAACTAAACCCGGCTGAAAATCTGCGTCCTTGCAGCGGACATATGGTAAAAACACTTTTTGCTCTGGGCTTACCCATTGAGCGAGATTAGATTAAGCCAAAAAGTATGGATTCCATACTCTCATATAGAGGGTCATATCCTTCCAATAGACATTAGTCTTCGCTAGAAAGATAACGTTTTTCAGACACAAAAAAACAAGACTCACATTGAGTCTTGTTGTTGATAGGGATGAGCAGGATACATGTCGCCGCTAAATCATATCACGGATTATTTTCTCTCGGTATTCTGTAACGACCTTCATGATTGAATTTTTTACATCACCGACTTGCTTAGAGGGTTGGCACCATAGGCCAAAACCAAACTTAAAACCTTCCAATAATTCAGAAGCTTCCACTGGCTCTATATGATTATTAGAAAACTCCGAATGGGCAAACGTTCTGGGGAGAATCGCCCATCCTAAACCTGCTTCAACCATTTTCACTACAAGGGCCAATTGGTCGACCTCTTCATGGTTCGAACTTACGATGACTTTTTCGCCCATTCCCTCTTCAATAAGAGACCGCAGTACAAATTGTTTACTATTCCTCAAGGCTGTCAATACTCGATCTGGTGCCATAGAAGCGAGTTCACCACCTTTCTGGACGAAAGGAACAAATTCAAAATGACCTAAAAACGTCGCATCCAGACTATGTATTGCTCGACTATCATGCACATTGACAATACCGAATTGATAATCACCATTCTGTAAACCCTCTTTAATTTCGTTGCGATTACGAACAAGAAAGTTAACTCGCATCATCGGAAAATCTGCTGCTAATTGAATACGAAGCAATACAAGAAAACGGTGTGGTATAGCGCTTGAATAGGCGATACTAACATTCTCTAACCCACCGTAAGCTAGACTTAATGCGACTTTATCGAAAGTACGTGCTTGTTCGATGGTTTGCTTAGCATAGTGGTAAAGAAGATGACCATCTTCTGTCGGTTCTACCGAGCGCCCCACTCGCTCAAACAGGTTGACCGCCAGTTGGTCTTCAAGATTGGTAATCACCTGCCCTATTGTGGTTCGGTGCTTATTGAGTTTGACCGCCGCCTTACTAAACGAAAGCTGTTCATAAACGGTTACGAACGCGAGAAGTTGTTCAAAACTAAAATTCATAGGTTGTGCTTACTTTTTAGAGTTATCTAATTAAATTACCACAAGATCGTAGAATTGCTACTTGGTAACGGAAACAATCTGCGTTTGAATTCCTTCTCGACGACACAAAAAAACCTACTAGCTTCAGTAGGTTTTCTCTAACTTAGTTGTACTCAACGACACGAGCTAAATAGTTGAATTCTCCTAAGTCACCATGGTAATCGCGGTAGACATCGACACTGAAATATTTAGGTTGATCAGCGTAAATGTGGTCAACGACTTTTTGCTCAAGTGACTCCAACGTTTCACCGACCTGAGAGTACACGAACTGCTTGTTCACTTTTTCCAATTTACGTTTTTTCGCTTCTTTGTGTGACACATAGTTGTTGATCTCTTCCCACTTTCCCACGAACTCGACCGCCACGTAACTCGAGTTCTCGTCAATCATGATAAAGGCTGCACCTTCTTCTTTGATTGCAGACAGTTGCTGCATATCACTATCCACTTTTTGCTGGTCAAGATGGGCTCCACTTTGGGCGAATGCAGTCGCGGAAGCGGTAAGTATCATGAGTGTAAGAACGGCTTTTTTCATTGTATCGTTTTCCTGTATTAAGGGAGTTCAGTTACCCAAAGTTGCCCTTGGGTGGCTTTTTTGAATCCATATTCGTAAATCGTCAGCAAGTAGCGGTGATCGAACATATCTTTCGTTACTTTGGCGTACCTGAAATCTTGATCAATGTAGGTAAACTGCATCTCGATATCGTTGATTTCACTGATGTATTTCATTCGATAGAGATCACCACGAGTTTGCGCTAGCGTAAGGCTTGAGACACTTTTCGATACCAAGTCCAAACCTTTGTCTTTTAGTGGACGATACGGCGCTTTTAACGCACCATTGCGAATCACATCCAACTGAGGCGCTTTTTCTAACCCCAAAGCATCTGAGATTTGTTGATAGTTGAAGTTAGACGGATTAAAGAACACCTGCGCTGCGAGACCGCCATCTACGTGTAACTCCTCAAGTGTTTCTCCATCATGTTCAACATCGATAAATTGTGGAGGGAAAACACCAGGGATCGATGCGCTCGCAGCAAGCACCTTGTAAATAAGTTCAGATTTGTCCGCTAAATCACTGTTCGCAATCGCACCAATATTCCAAATCACCAGTTCGCCTGAATCAAAATGGGTACTGCCAATAAAGAGGCGTTTACCATTGCGGTGTTGCTGCGCCATCGCCTCGATCATGGGCTCAGGGTAAGCGTCTGCGATGAAATCATAGAGGTTCTCACCATCGGTAAACGCGTCCTTAAACAGGGTATTTAAGAAGTTCTTCTTACCCAAAATATTCTTATCATTGATGTTGAGCATGACTTCTTTCATCTTTGGCATCGCATCACCGCCAATGAAAACAAAAGGAGCGATTAGGGCACCCGCACTGACTCCAGTAATGATGGCATAATCTTTTAGCTCCCCCTTTTCCTGTAGCCCCATCAAAACGCCGGCCCCGTATGCACCGTTTACGCCACCACCCGATAAGGCCAAAATATTGAGCTGTTCACCCTCTACTTTGATCGGTGTGGTTTGATTGTGCGCTGAGTAGAGAAAATCCGGCGCTTCATTGGCCCACATTCGAAGTGGCTCATTTGGTGTCGAACTCGCGATCTCGACATCTTTATAGTTGCTTTGAGAAACACGAACATCCAGCGTATGAGGTGAACTACAAGCTACTATCAGCAGCGAAAGTGCAACCGTCACACCAGAGGAAATTAAACGATTCATAATCAGTCTCATTTAATGTTCTCTGGCGTATGACCAGAGACTCAGTTTGAAGTTAATTGGGTCAAAATGAAGTCCGTTTCGTTGTTTGGAGTTACTATAGCTAGGCACGGCTAAACCCCATAATCGCGATTGTAGGATGCTATCCATCAAAGCAATTATGCCAAGTTTCTATATGCTAACTTTACGCTTCTCCGTTAATTAGGTACTGCGCTAAGCAATTTTCACGACGTTGAACTCATGCGTCGGTTCGACAAATTCGTATTGGGCATTGATCGTCTGTAGCTCCCATGTGCCATAGCCTTTTGTGATCTCCAATACACCGTAAACGGCGTTATGTGTATGACGAAAGGCTGCGACAGGAGACATCTTCTTCACCAAACAAGAGGTGAAAATCGCAGAAATTAAATCACCGACTCCGACTGGCTGCATAGCAAATTCAACACTAGGTCGTTGGGCCAAATAGCTTGCTTTCGGCGTCGCTAAAATCATACTGAAGGCGTCATCTGTTAGTGCATGCAGGTGTTTCACCAATACCATTTTCGGTCCTAACTCTAAGGCTTTTTTACATGCAGTGACCGCATCATAAAGAGAGTTAATTTTCACACCTGTTAACTCGCTCAGTTCAAACTGGTTAGGAACAATCACATCAGCGATGGGCAACAAGCTATGGCTTATCGCTTCTTTGACACCGTCTGCCACAATGCAACCTTTGTCTGGATCACCCATAACTGGGTCACACACATACAGTGCACTATGGTTACGCGATTTGACTAAACTTACCGCTTCGGCCACCGCTCGACATTGCTCTGCGCTGCCTTGATAACCGGACAGTATCGCGCCACATTCGCCTAACTTCTCAATGTTATCTAAGCCTCTCATTAGAGAATGAATTTCATCTGCCCCAAACTTCTGTCCAGTCCAACCTTGCTGGTACTGAGTGTGATTTGAAAACTGAACCGTGTGAATTGGCCAGACTTCGAGGCCCATTCTCTGCATCGGGAAGACGGCAGAACTGTTTCCTGCGTGGCCATAAACCACATGAGATTGAATAGAAATAATGCTTTTCATAAGTCACTCTTAATTGAGAAGTTTGTTAGCTTGGCGACTAAATAAACACAATATCGCGCACTGTGCTTATTTGGTCGGAATAGCCTCGACAACGCCGAGGCTTATTCTTAATCAGGCTGGATTAATTAGCCTTGGAACTCAGCGAAGTACTCATCCAACACTTTGCGCGTTGCACGACCGATAAGCTCGTATTCGTGATGAGTAAGGTTTGCTAACGAAACTCGAACTGATGCGTGTACTACATCGAAGCCTTGGCCTGGAAGTAGGATAACGCCGGTTTCATGTGCAAGACGGAACAGGAAGTCTTTGCCCTTCTCGCTCGCTTTGAACCATTCAACGAAGGCTGGTCCGTACAATTTGCCGCCCAAAGTGTCGAGCTCAAGCAGTGTGTAGTAGTCCACACGATCTTTGTTTTCTTCAATTTCTACACCCATGTTTTTGTACAGAGTTTTGTAACGCTCGCGAATGATGCGTTTACATGCTTCTTTGTAGTTTTTCTCTGAGTCCATCAGACAATTCAATGAGAACAGCGCCATTTGAACTTGTTGAGGAAGAGACAAACCTGCTGTGTGGTTAAGCGCTACGCTGCGGCTGTCTGCTACGATACGGTCAATAAACTTAATCTCACGAGGTTCCGGAGTCAGTGTTTTGTAACGATCGTCCAACTCAAGTTGACGCGCTTCAGGAAGGCTGCGCATTGCATCGTCAAACACGTTGTTGTGTTGAATCGCAATCGAGCCTAAACGCCAGCCTGTTGCACCGAAGTACTTCGAGAACGAGTAAACACAAAGCGTGTTGTATGGCAGTTTCGCGAACAGTGAGACAAAGTCGTCCGCGAATGTGCCGTATACATCGTCAGTCACAATGAACAGGTCGCTGCGTTCGTTGTTCACAAAATTTGATAGGTTATCCAGAGTCTCATCCGAGAACTTCACAGACGCTGGGTTTGCTGGGTTCACGACACAAAGCAGTTTGATGTCTGTATCTGCAAGCTTTTCGATTTCAGACATCGGCAGCTGCCATGTTGTCTCATCCAAACGTAGTTCAACGATTTCCAGTTCGTATTCACTCAGTTCTGGAATTTCTAGGTACGGCGTAAAGATTGGAGTGATTAGCGCGACCTTGTCACCTTTCTTCAACAGACCGTTGTTGAACATAGTTTGGAACGTGTACGTCATAGACGCTGTGCCGCCTTCCGTTGCAAACAGATCGAAGTCTGTTGTCATTGGCATCGGGCCGTACATCTCTTCTGCGATGTACTGCTTCACAACCCTTTCGATGTTCGTCAACATACGTGGTGGCACTGGGTAGTTACATGCAAGGTATGCGTTAACCAGCTCATTCAAAAATGCCTGTTTCTCTAGACCCAAACGGTCTTTTGCGTAGCTCAGCGACTTTTCCAAGAACTGTACGCCTTGGTCTTGTTTATTCTTGCTTGCAAACGTATCGAAGCGCTCAACAATGCCCACACCATCTGGAATGCCACCGAAACCACCATCTAGGTATGAATAAGTGCGCTCGGCTTCCAATATTGCGAACTCACCCAAACGAATGAACGCTTTACGTGGTAGTGTCGCAAGAAAATTAGGATTACCACGACCTGCATCTAATAACGCGCGGTCAGGAACAGTTTGTGCCACTTCAATAAGTTTATCTTTTAATTCAAATGGGCTTAAATCTGCAAATTTTGAAAAATCAATTGTTGTATTTGGCGTAGTCATAATATTTACCTGAATTTATTATTTAGTGAAATTTGGATAATACTTCCCCTACCGCCTATTTAATTAGGCGATAAGAGTGTTCGAATTTATTTAAATTACATGCCTGCGTTTAAAGTAATAATGCCGACAATAATAGGACCCCATAGGGTGAGCAGTACATTGGCGACAGCATAAGTCACGGTGAATGAGAATACTGGCGTTGCGTTACCTGTTTTTTCCATTAAAGCCGCGAATGCTGGGTTCGCACTTCGTCCACCTGTAACACAACCAAGTGCTTCAACTGGGTTCTTAATCTTCAATACAAAGTATGAGAAAAAGAACGAAATAAACTGAGGAATAATGGTCACAGCCATACCAAGGAACAACAGAGACATACCGTGTTCTTTGATGGTGTCGACCGCTTGAGGCCCAGCCTCAAGGCCAACAATGCCCACAAATGCTGCCAAACCGAAATCTCGAATAAAGTTCGCGGCACCCACAGGAAACTGAGCAACATGCGGATTGCGGCTACGCAACCAACCGACAATCAAACCTGAGATCAAACAACCTGCACCAGAACCGATAGTGACGGGAATACCAGCAATCTTAAAACTGATTAGACCAATTAATAGACCCACCACCATGCCCATACCAAGCACGACTAAGTCAGTCACGTTTGCTGAGCCCATTCGCTGACCAATGTTTTTCTCAACGCGATTGATATCTTTTGCGGTACCTGTAAGCTGGATGACGTCGTTTTTCTTCACCACAAGATCCGGCGTCATTTCGATAGAGCTGCCTTCACGAATGTAATCCGTCACATAAATACCGCGCATAGAGCCTTGGTTCGAAGCCTCTTTAATCTCTTGCAGCGACTTACCAATCAGTTTGCGGTTGTCTGCGATCAGTTGACGGTTTTCTTCAATAACTTCATAGCCTTCTGGAAGTGCAATCTCGTTGTCAGCCAAACCATCTTGCAGCTGATGTACTGCATTACGGCGACCTGTTACAACAATGACATCCCCTTCTTTCAGTGCTGTGAATTTGTCCACTTCTAGCACTTTGCCATCACGTTGAATCAATTCAATACAAGCAGCTAGAGCGTGTTGGTTTAACTGAGCTAGGGTTTTGCCTGCTAGCCCGCCATCTTTGCTCACTTTAAATGCTCGTGTAACCAGCGCGGTTACTGCGTTGAATTCACCCGGCGCAAGATCGCGCTTACCATTTGAGTTTTTCTCTTCTAGCGCAATCGCTTCTGCTCGGATATCCCACTTCATCAGTGTTGGGAATACCCATGTCACCATAAGAATTGGACCAAGCGAACCAAAGATGTACGTAACTGCATAGCCGACTGCGACGTTGGTCTGCATTAGGTGTTTCGCTTCTTCTGTCACACCACCAAGACGTGCGATCGCATCACCCGCTGTACCGATGATTGCCGATTGAGTCAAACCACCAGCTGCAAGACCAGCTGCCGTACCTCTGTCTAGATCAAACATCCAAGCTGCTGCTAGTACACAAAGCAGGCCAGAAACCGTCATCACTACAGCAGAAAGTAGAATGTTGATGGTTCTAAAGTTCAATGCTTTAAAGAACTGCGCACCACCTTGATACCCTACTGCGTAAATAAAGAGCGCAAAGAAAATGCTTTTTACGCCGGGATCAATATGAACACCAAATTGCCCAATAATTACACCCATTAATAATGTTCCCGCAACACCGCCAAGAACAAATCGACCAATGGTAATTTTACCTACCATATAACCGAGAGAGAGCGTAATAAAGAGAGCAACAAATGGTGCCATGTCAAAAAGGTTAGAAATAATTTCCATGACAATTTTACTCTTACTAATAAATATAAAACTCAAATAATCTAACGAATAATCTGTCACTCATATTTGTTGGATTATTTAATTTAAAAAGCATCTCGTTTGCTTCGAAGCGAATATTAGAAACAAAACCTCACAACTCGTAATCCCATTTGAAGGATGAAACCATCACTTCGCATATTCAAACGCAAACATTGAACAATAATTGTCGAAAATTTAATAACTTAGTGGTCTGAAATGAACATCAAATAAATTGGAAAATAAATTTATTTTTATTTTCACTGTCCAAAAAGCTACTTTGTTGCGCTATTCCCTCTATATAGCGCATAACACCTTTCTCTTGATGGATTAGATCCTACAAAAGCGATTATCACGGATGCCATCACTTGCCTTATCTTTACATTCATCAAGTTAATAGAGAAAAACACCATGAACTCAATGCCACATGAACTTGTGTGGGGCGAAGTTTACTTCCCTCCCTTGTTGCTGGTTATTGCATTGGCTTACATGCTCACCATTTTGGTTGGAACCGTTGCAACAAAACTGGGACTCCACAAATACGTTGCATTTCCTGCGCTCGCTGAGCTAAGCCTAATTGTGATTTTTACTGGCGTTATTGGTCGATTCATTACCATATTTTGAGGCAAATTCCGTGATAAAACGTTATCTCATCACACTGCTATTACTGTGTTCCGCTGGCACCGTGATTTTCAGCTACTACCAATCATACTCTGACAACCCTTGGACTAGAGATGGCCAAGTTAGCGCGCACATCGTTTCTATAACCCCCCGCGTAACAGGACAAATCATCCAAGTCTACGTCGAAGACAATTCGCAAGTGAAACAAGGCGATTTGCTGTTTGAGATTGACCCAAGCATCTATAAAGCGGCGTACCACAAAGCGCTAGCAGCTCAAAAGCAAGCCATTGCATTACTAGCAAAGGCCAAAAATGAAGAGCAGCGAGCACTTAAGTTAGAAAAGCGCACACCTGGCGCCGTACCTGTACTGACATTGAATAACCTAGACAATGCGGTGGAGACAGCCGTTGCCAACGTAGAACTCGCGAAAGCCAATGTTGAAGAAGCCAAGCTAAACCTTGATTACACAAAAGTTTATGCGCCAACGAATGGTTATATCACTAATTTGAACTTACGCGTCGGCTCTCAAGTCGTCGCTAACTCCCCAGTCGTGGCTTTAATTGATGAAGACAGCTTTTGGATCGAAGGATATTTCAAAGAAACGGATTTAGTTGGCGTTGATCCACAAGATAAAGCCTACGTGACCTTAATGATGCACAATGAAGCTGTGCTGGAAGGCAAAATCAAAAGCATTGGCTACGGCATTGCGAAGCAAGATGGTAGTACTGGTAACGATCTTTTGCCCAATGTGAACCCTAACTTTCAGTGGATACGCTTAGCTCAACGCATTCCAATTAAAGTTAAATTAGATCACTTACCGAAAGATTTTCAACTACGTGTTGGTATGACGGCCTCTATCAAAATCATCAAACAATAATGTGGTGGAATGTATGTTTAATGCCTCAACCAAAGAAGCAATCAAAGCTGCGCTGTCTATCGTTATCGCGATCTGCCTTGCCTTATGGTTTCAATGGGAGAAACCGTATTGGGCAGCGATCGCAGTCGCGGTAATGGCATTAAATGAAAGCTTCGCTCACTCAATAAACAAAGGTCATAATCGCTTATTAGGAACCCTCCTTGGCATCGGTTATGCCTTTTTCCTCATCACGACGTTTTCTCAAGATCGCTTTTTGTTTCTCACCTTCTTCACCTTGTTTTTAGGTGCGTGCATTTTTATGTCGAGCGACGAAAAGTATGGTTATGTGTTCTCTATCGGTTTTGCTGTGTGCTCCATCATCGCATGTATGGGAGGATTTGATAGTCAAGCAACGTTCCACTTCGCTGTTCTTCGTATGCAAGAGACGATTCTTGGTGTGATCACGTTTTCTGTTGTGTACCGATTAGTCTGGCCAGTCAGTACAGAACAAAACTTCATTCAACGTTTTGAGGCCAGCAGAGAGGCGATGCTTAACGCTATGAAATCGCCCAATGATATAGATATTGAAGCTCTTGAGACCAACACCGCCAACATAGAAAAGTTATTCCAACTGGTCGGCTTACCACTTACTGGCAGCTACCACTTGAAAGAACATCGTCAGCTATGGCGTGCGCGTTTAAATGAGATGGCACAAATCCAAGACCGATTGCTAGAACAAGCAGATAAATCGCAAAGTCGTGAGATCGATTGGCCAACGCTAACGCAGCAACTTCAAAGCTTTGATATTAAAAATCCAAGTACGTCGCTCATTGGTCACGTTGCTTATGTTATGCAAAGAGAGAAAAACACGGTTTGGCATCACGAGCATCGGACCTTCATCCAGCATTTGAATGAAGACGGCAGAAAGGTACTGCAAGGTGTCTCCATGTTCGTAACGTCACTGCTGATCTGGATTTACCTTCCTGTGCCCGGAGGTTTCATTTTTCCGATGCTAGCAGGCGTGTTCTCTTCAATCGTTCCTACTATGCCACCAAGCATTATTAAAGATGCATTTTTTGGTGTGATAGGCACTGGCACGGTGATTCTATTGCAATACATTTTCCTAATGCCAATGATGACCGAGCTTTGGCAGCTTGGGCTATTCTACTTCATCAACATCATCGTGATTTGGAAGGTATTTTCCACACCAAAGCTGATGGTACACAGAATTCTAGGTATTAACTTATTGGTTGTCTTGACATCAGGAGCGCTCAATTTAACCCCAGCGTATCGAATTGAAACGCCCTTGCTGATGCTGGTAAACATTATGACTATTTTGATGATTGCCAAGTTGTTTACTGATCTGTTCCGTGTTCGCGTCACGGCCTAAGCGTCACCTCCGTTCTTGAAACTAAAGCCCCGCATTGCTTTTGCTCTGCGGGGCTTTTTGCTTTGTTCACTGCCCTATTCCTGCCTCACCCATAAAGCGAGGATAGTATCCATCAAAAGCGATTAACGGAATCTCTCTTCACCTCATAAAATCCTCTCATTGATTCACGAAATGCAATCGAAAACTCTGCATTCACAACGTCAATCACAGCAAACACATCTATCTAACTGAACAAGAAGTTCAGTGACACATTAACTGTCTGAGTCTCGAAGGTTTGAGGCTATTCAGAGTGGAAACTGTCATGAGTTTTTTTGAATTACGCGCCGGCAAGACGTCTTCTCTTACTGTGCTCGCGAGCGCACTAATGCTTACTACCCCCACTTTTGGCTTCGCCGCTGAAGAGACGACGACCTACAACGAAGTAATCGAGCAAGGCCGAGCACTGTTCGACAAATACGGTATCAGTCATGATTTACCAAAACTGGCCATCAGCTCTCTAGTTCAAGGCGAGCATTTGGTCGAGCATGCCCACCGAAGTGTTAAAATCGGTGATAGCGTTCGCGATTCGTCCGTCTACTTGGTTAAGAACACCGATAACAAAGGCAACATTGATCTGCGTATCAAGTACAACCCTGAACAACTCGATGAAAATGAAAAAGTACTTGATGAGATCGAAGCTTTCACACGAACAGAATACCGCCTTCGAAACTACGCGGAGAGTTTTGATCCGTCATCAGTAAGAGCCAAAGAGGATCAGAATGGTAATGTGATCATCAGTTTTAATTACTCAAAATACGGTCTTCCTCAAGATATCGCCTACTTTCGCTTTTTAAGCGTTGATATTGAGTTGGTTAATGGTGAACCGAAACGTATGGTCATTACCAACGATAAACCGTTCACACATCACAACTACCAAGTGGATTCTTACGATCAAGAGATCCTCTTCCAGAAATTAACATCAGGCAAAATTGCGATTGCCAGTAAAAACACCAAGATAGTTGGTTCAAAGAAAAATAAACCCCTCGAAATGATGAGCAGCGTAAAACCGGTAGCGATTTATGAAGATAAGCTTGGCGTGCAAGTACTAGACGAAAAACGCTTGAATGAGGTCTCTGATCCACGCATGCAAGAAGCCAGTGTTAAGCTAGACCGAGTTTTTCCTTTAATGGGTGATATGGTTCGTCGTCAAGGTATCGATTTGCCTCTGCCGTTTGGTGTGTCGCTAGCGTATCGAAATCAAGATATGAATATTCCATTTAATGATTTCACGATTGAAGGCATCGGCCTTAATGAACTGTTTGATCCAGAAGACAGTGTCGGCATCGTCAGTGCTGAGAGCATGACGCTTCGTGGCGATGTAAACATCCTGCCATTTTGGAATGTATTTGGTTACATCGGAAAAGTTAATGTCGATGCCAATGTTGATGCCGCCTACACGGGTGAAGGTGGCCAGTACATAAAAGATAAGCTGAACGATAAACTGCCAGGATTAGGTGATAAGTTTTGCGATGGTTTATCTGCACTTTGTAGTCGCGGACGCTTAGACGTGCCGCTGCATTTGGAATATGACCTTCGTGGTATAGGTACAACCCTTTCGGTTGGCTATAAAGAATTCTTTGCTTCTGTCACTGGTACCTATTCGCAAACTCGCTTAAAGGGCTTAGATGATTGGGGCGATGGTATTGTTACTGTACAGCCGATGTTGGGTTATCAACTTGTCGATTATCGCACGCAGTTCTTTGTCGGAGCAGAATATCAAGGACTGGACGCTCGAATGGACGGGCATGTAAAAAGTGGTGATATCGAATTCGATTACGACATTGGTGTAGATCTTAATCAATGGGCGTTTTTGACTGGTTTCAATAAGCAAATCGGCAAAAACTACAACCTGACCTTTCTCTATAACAAAGGGGAAACTCGAGAGTCAGTAACCTTAAATCTTGGTTACCGTTTCTAGCTCTCATAAAGAGCCGGCCCCTAGACGATGGTAGGACTGCATCCTACAAAGGCGATTACTGAAACTGTCGCCGATGTCCTACCATTTGAGCCATCAATACAACAAGCCATCCAACCATTCACGGATTAATGCCAAAGCGTCAGGACGTCGCTTGTTAGATGCCGTTTAACATTTTCGGTGCACGCACCAAATGACTTTTTGGACATAACAATGACTTTACTCAATCGCTCAACTTTAGCCATTACCATCACTCTTGCCTTAGCAGCTTGCAGTGATGACTCAAGTAAACCTAGCGTTCCTAACGGCCCGAAGCCACTACAACCCTTACCACCAGAGCAAATCGCTTTGGAAATTGGCGATGCAACCATTCAAGCGACCAAAGAGTCCCTCGTCATCACGCCTCTTGATGCGGATGAAAAACTGGCAGCGGTAGAGGCGTTCAAAGGTATCCAATTTGCGCAAGCAGACCGCTTTCAGCACAGCATTGCGGTCCCACTTGAAGGCGATATTGATGCGACTCAGTTCGGTGATGCGTGCCCGCAGTTAAAAACCACGGCACAAACGCAATCAGAAGATTGTTTGAACCTAAACATTTGGCGACCAGCAGGGACAGAAGCGTACGCAGATTTGCCAGTGTATGTCTTTATTCACGGTGGAGACTTTGAATACGGCGCGGGCTCAGAACCGCTGATTCATGGTGATATGGTGGTTGCACAAGGTGCTGACGATGGTAACCCGTTTATTGCAGTTACTTTTAACTATCGCTTGGGCTTGTTGGGCAGTGTTTGGGTCGATGGTTTGGACAACCCAGAGGGCGGTAACTTTGGCCTAGGCGATCAAAAACACGCGCTTGAATGGGTTCAACAAAACATAGAGGCATTCGGCGGCAATCCGCAAAACGTGACACTCATGGGTCAAGGTGCGGGTGCCATGTCTGTGGGAATTTTACAGCAATCAAAAGGCGATGCTGCAATCGCAGGTGAGCACTTTCAACGTGCCATCATGCAAAGCAACGCTTACGGCTTTGAATATAAAAGTTACGATGTTGCCAAGAGCCAAAGACCAGAGCAAAGCGTTGAAGATCTTGCGTTACTGCCACTTGAAGAGGTTATGAAGGTACAGAGCGAGATGCTTGACCCTATTCAACGTCTTAAGAACTGGGTACTGACCGCCGCGAATATTCCGGTTATAAGCCCAACACGCGACAACAGCCCATTAGCTACGTTGATGCCATTTTCGCCTTACATCGAGCATCGCCCACCAGCGTTTCTAGTGAAAGAAGTACCGGGCTATCACTTTACTGAACAAGCGATTGAGAGTGAATGGATCGTACCGACGGTAATTGGCTCAAACAGTGCAGAAAGCAATACTCTGGGCATGCTGCCGAGCCTGACATTTTTGATCCCAACTATTATTGAAATCTTGGGCCAAGAAGCGCCAGAAATCATTGAAAGTGGTGACGAAACCTTAATCGTCGAATACATGGTTGAGTGGCTAGAATCGGAAACGAACTTAAACCGTTTACGTGCTGAATATCGTTCATTACTCAGCGATTCAGCTTCAATTGAACTCGATCTTTCTGACTTATTTGAACTGCTACCTAGCACCGCTTATGAGGCGATGACTAAGTTGTTCTTCGGTTTGGGGAACTCCGATTCAACCACGGAGTTACTTGCTCTGACTGACTTCTTCCCTAACGATGAAAGCGAACTGAATGGCGCGGCCAAAAACATGCAGCAATTCAAAACCACGTTGCATGATTTGCTCTTCACGGGTCCAAACCGTCATAAAGTTTCAACTGAAGAAGCAACAGGAGCGACGCCAAGCTTCTACTACTTTGACTACAAACCCGGATTCAACGTATGGACTTACAACACCAAAGGTGAAAATGGCGATCTTGACGTTGGTGATTTACTCAAGAGCATCAGTTGTATTGTGGGCGCTTGTAATGCATCGGAATTACCATTTGTGTTTAACAAGGCATTAAAGCTTGATGGTTCAAGTGTTCGCCCGGGTAGCAAAGACAAAGCAATGATGAACGAGCTCTCTCGTATGTGGTTTAGCGAACGTTTATTTGAAGACTTCCAATACAACAGCGCGACTGACCGAGTATTGCTGATCGATAACGATGGCGGTATTCAATCCACACAAGATTGGGACAATGCTCATCACTCAGGCATCGATCCAAAACTGCGCCAAGGTCGCCTCAACGGTCTCGAGGAACTTGGGCTGATTCTGAGTCACATGTAACGTTATCTTCAGTTACTAAAAACTCGTTACCAAATACCTAAAAGCCAGTTCACTGGCTTTTTTCATCCTTATTCCTTGAACATCATTAGGAAGGTTTACTCATGTTTCCTAACGCCCTTCGTGCCCTGCTACTCTTTATCTTCAGCGCACTATTGGTTGGCTGTGCCCAGCCCTACCCGCAAGTTGAACCGGATTTTGAAGCCAATTGGCAAACTACTCAGCATCAAGCCGAAGTTTACTTAATTCCTACCGCTCCAGAAGCCTTTGCGCGTCGCGTTGAACTGGTTAGAAATGCTCAGCAAAGCATCGATATGACTTATTTTTCTTGGGAGAGTGACGCGCTTGGTTTGATGCTACTCAATGAACTCAAGCAAGCAGCAGATAGAGGCGTGCAAATTCGACTCACTCTCGATGATCTATTGGTTTTTAACGAGAAATGGCTTGCTGATCTCAGCGCTCACGACAACATTCAAATTCGTTTATTCAATCCGTTTGATTCACGTAAGTCAGGTTGGATTGGTCGCGCCGTCAACTTCTCTACTCATCAACAACGTTTGGACAATCGTCTGCACGAGAAGTACTTCAACGTTGACCATCAATGGATGATTCTAGGTGGACGTAACATTGGCGACGACTATTTTGGTTACAGCCGCAAAGCCAACTTCTTTGATATGGATGTCTTGTTCAAAGGCAGCATTATTCGAACGTTCGACCAGAACTACCAACAACTTTGGGACAGCGAGCATGTTACGCCGATAGAAAACATCGTTAACGTTACCCCAAACTATTCCGCGTTTACTGAAGCGCTTAATAAAGGTGAGAAAGACAAAAGCATCATTCTGGCGGAAGTTGAAAAACAAGTTAAGCAACTGACCAGTCCCGACTTCATCGCTGCGCAAGTCACCCCCGTTTTCGACTCATTAAACAAGTTAGCAAACAACAAACCCTACTTTAGAAAACGTGCAGAACACCAAGTTTGGCAACAAATAACCACTGCATCCAAAGCAGTGATATCAACGCCTTACGTGGTACCGAGTGATGGTGAATTTGCCTTTATTGATACCTTGATGGAGCAAAAAGCGGACATCACGTTAATGACGAACTCGTCTGCCTCTAATGATTCTGGCTTTATTCCGGCTTATTACGAGGAGCATCGCCAAACCTTGTTGGATAAGGGCGTTCATATACTAGAGTACAAAAACCAAGCGAAAAATGATGACCATTACTTCCATGCAGATACTTATTATCACAACAAGACGGTGATACTCGATGATCGGCTGACTTATATCGGCTCATCAAACTTCGACCCAAGATCGGATTTCCTCAATGTGGAATTTGGTGTGTTGGTCCAAAGCGAAGCTTTTGCAGAACATGTCATGCACTACTTAACTCGACAACAAGATGAACTGTTTTGGCAAGTATCTCGAGATAGACAAGGCCAAACTCAGTGGCAATCAATGAATGAGATCCATACTAAGAATCCAAACTATGGTGGATGGCATAAGGCGCCTAACTGGATATTCAAGAAACTGAATGGTGAGTTCGAACTCTAAACAATCAAGACTTAAAAAGGCTCTCTATCTGCAAGGATGAGAGCCTTTTTAATGCCCGCTAAAACTGCGTGCCTAGCGAAAAGTGAACGCGGAATTGGTCTCCTTGAGGAGCATCTAAACCGTAAGCAAAATCCACTTTGACGGGCACGTATTTTGAGCTCCATATCAAACTCAACCCTGTACCGCTTTTCCAATCCACCCTATCGTTGAAGGCATCACCGACATCATAAAATGCCCCAAGCCACAATTGGCGGTAGACCTGATATTGATATTCCAGCCCAGCAGTAAACATGTAACGAGCACCGGTTAAATCGCCATTTTCATCTCTCGGAGAGATAGACTCATAACCATAACCACGAAGATTGCCATCACCTCCCGCAAAGAAACGTAATGATGATGGAATATCGCTCAAAGTGTCAGCGACATTAATGCCAACATTAGAACGAAAGTGAAACTTGTGTTTTTCACTAATGTCCCAAGACAGAACACTATTGCCCTCAATACGTAGCAAACGAGAATCCGAGAAAAAATTGGGGTCTGAGTATTCCAATGAGTAGACGTGACGGTGCTTTACTTCTAATTGATCGTTCTTACGATCAAGCAGTGAAAATGTCACCCCCGGTAATAACAACTGTGATTCGTTATTCTCCGACGCTTGTCGATAACTCTCTTGCAAATAACGAACGTGCATGGTGCTTTGCCAATCACTGTCTAACTGCCAGTGTTTTTCAAACGATAAATCATTAGAAAAACTCGATGTGTCTCGATAGTCGACATGCTTAGATTCAAACTGAATCCCGTAGTAATCCGTTAGAACATTTTGTGTGGGAATTTTGTAACCAAGTAATAGCGATTGTTCCGGTTTGGAAGCGTACGCTTGTGCCTCAAAACTGTGTCCACGTGCGTTATACCAAGGCTTGCTCCAATTCAGCGAAGCGCGTAACCCCAAGTCTGTCGAATACCCACCGCCGACTTGCACAATATTGCGTGAATTCGGCTCTGCTAGCACTTCTATCGGCACCTTATGACCATCGGATACCTCCTCGAAATCCGCTTTCACAATCACACTGCGAAACCAATCAGCACTGGAGAGATCGGCCTGATATTGACTCAATTTCAAAGTGTCAAAATCGTCGCCCCACTCAAATGTTCTCATCGCTTCTATTCGAGCCGTTTCGATACCCGACGTAAGGACAGAGAGCTCTCCAAATTGGTAACGAGAACCACTAGAGAAATGCAGATTCACATGAGCTTGATTCAAACTTGGAATGACTTCCAAAGACGATTCGATAAAACGTCCATCTAAGTAACCTTTTTGCTGAGCCAATGAAATCAAGTTTCGTTTTAGCGTGTCGTACTCAGAATGAAGCAACGGCTGCCCTTGTTTAAGTTGAGCTTGATTAATTAGTTCGATGAAATCTTGATCGTTACTGGCCTCTCCCGACACAGCAATATTAGATTTTTTGACCAACATAACCTCCCCCGCGTCAACCTCAAGCGTGATGAGATCATTCTCTGATCTCCGAACATTGAGCTCGGAATGATAGTAGCCATAAGGGTTTAACGCATTATTAACCATCTGCGTTAGTCGATTTGAGGTAATGTTTGAAACAGAGAGTTTCGTTAGTGGTGTAAGGTGACTTTCAAGATTTTTCTCTAATATTGGTGTTAGCCCTTTGATTTTAAATTGCGCTCCGAGTGCATGATGTAAAGGCATAGAAGCTAAAACTGATATACCTATTATTTGTTTAATGAGAGGAGACACACCGCTACCTAGTTTAGCAATACACTCGACAAGGTTAATGATGGAATGGCATATCTGTTAATCGCGTTTGTAGGATTGCTCCCTACGAAATCCTCTCGAAAATTCACGTTTCACAAGTAGATTCTTTGAACAATAAGTGGGCTCAAGCTAGGAGGTGGCAAATCATGCGGTCTGAAATAGGTATACTGTTTGCCAAAAATACAAAACCCAACGCTGAATGGATCTCATCAAGCGTTGGGTTACATTGATAATGTGTTTTTTAATCTAAAAAGCGGTCTGTTTGTAAAACTAGATCGAAGAACAGTTTCCTTTTTCTGCCATGTCGACTTTTAGTACTTCTGCTTTACCTTTGCTTTCGTCTACGAGTTCTACGCCCGCACCACCAACAAATACACCCATTTTAATGTATTGATTAACGAAATAATTACGGCCCTCTTCCGTTAAGATAGTTAAGTGATTTTCAGAAAACTCAGACTCTGTACTTACTTGATGTTCTTTATTGCCTTCGACCTCATGGTAGAAGAATACACCAGGAGCGGTTTCACCAATACATTCCCCATCGACGTAAACATACTTTTTAAGCGCTGCTCCGACAAAAGCATCTTCTCGGTAAATGTAAATCCCTGCGTTCCCTTTTTGAGGTGCTTCAAATGATTTCATTTGATTTGATACTGTCGAATCAACAGTAGGAACAGAAGCACAACCTGACAAACCCAAAAGGAATGCGGAACACAGAATTACTTTATTTTTCATGTTATTAACCTAGCTACGATAAAATCGCGCCAACCATACTATAAATAAATACGTTCACTTATTGGTATTTTTGAAATTTGTGATTCAACCTATGCAATAGCACTCATTTAGCGTATAGATTGAGCAAACATTAGCCATATAATAATCACGAGAATAAAATGCCCTGTATCTAACGATCACTAAATGCCACTTTACTCGCTAGACTGATAAGTAGAATACCTGAAACACCTTCAAGAGTTCTTGAATAACGCTGAGAGTGTGGACGACTAAATACCCAATTACCCACAGATGCGTACAAAACGTTACATGTCGTCGCAAGTACGCTGAACAGCAAGCCAAGTACTAATAATTGCATTGATGTTGAGCTTGCAGACGTATCAATAAATTGAGGCAGAAACGAGAGAAAGAATAGCGCTACTTTTGGATTCAAGACGCTGACGATAACCCCCTGAACAAACACATTTTTATTATTATCAACATTTTTGTTTTCAACGATTTTACTTTCTCCACGCCACATAGACAGTAATGACTGAACACCTAAATAAACTAGGTAAGCGGCCCCTAACCATTTAACAACGCTAAAAGCCAAAGATGAACTCAGAATTATTGCTGACAAACCTAAACATGCCGCTAGTGTATGAAAAAAGTAACCAATACCAAGCCCCAGAGCCGCTTTCAGCCCAGCAGATAATTTACCTTTCATTGTATTGGAAACAATATAAATTACATCAGGTCCAGGAATCATGTTGATAGCGAGACAAGCGACAACAAATAATAATAGTGAGTTTGAATCCATTCTTTTCTCCAAATTAACGTCTTGCGGGATAACATTTCATCGAACTACAAGTAATGCAACGTCCAGGTTTCAATTGGTTATATTTAGTATTAACAACACGTTACTAATACTACAGCACTGCGCGAAGAGCACAATCATGAACAGTGATACGAATTAAATTATGGGCCTTTGTTAGCCCTTTGAATGATAATATTTAGCATCGTTTGGTTGTAAGCTTTTTCTAGCCAGCAGCTCTTATGGAAGTTAACAAATCGGCTACTTAGTATACTTAATAGACCGTCAAATCAGATAGATTATCTATTCTTATTTCTTCAAGCCTTTTTTGCTTCATTTTCCTGCCTCACTAAGCAGCAACTTAATACTTGCCACACCAAAAAATAACGCGAACACGCCTTCAAAAACTGCTTTGAATCTGAGATAGGTTTGCCTGACCTTTTTATACGCGAAAAGAAAAGCATAGCCAAAGAAAACCAAAGCACTAACCAGCCCTACAACAAAAATGACCGACAACAATTCCAACGGACTGGCCGTAGGAGGAACCCCTATCGAATAAAGCGCACCAAAAAACAGAATAGCCTTTGGGTTAGTTAAGTGAATTAACACTCCGGTTAAGTAGTTACCCTTCTCTGTCGTTACGTATGTTTTGGGTAACTTTAGCTGCTCGATGTTGCAGGCAGAATGTACGGACTTTAAAGCCAAATATAAAAGATAAAATGCCCCACAATATCTAAGAATTTCAAAAAGCCAAACATTGCTATAGAGTATGGTTGCGAGACCAAAAGCGGCTGAGGTTGACCAAAATAAAGACCCCGTTAAAACACCTGCAGCCAAATACCCACCAAAGCGCCGACCGTGGTTCATTGACGTGCCTGCTATCGCAAGAGTTGCAGGTCCGGGGCTAGCGATGGCAGCGATAGCTGATACGACAATCAGTGAATAATTTATCTCTTCCATTTTTACTCTAAGCCTCCAAATGGAGTTTTATCAACACTTATCGCAGAATAGTCTATTGAACGTACATCAGAAGCGTAATACTGATTAAAACACCAAGTATCACGAATCGAGTTGAGATTATTTGGTATTTTACTGCTCCAAAATAACATCAAATCCGCCATAAATGAGACGCTTTCCATCAAAGGGCATTGGGTTATTGTCTGGACTCATTCGAGGATCACCCATGATCCGCAGCCACCCTGAGTCTCGAACTTCTTTTGAAGGCCAGACTACCCACGAAAACACAACGGTTTCGTTGCTTTCAGCGTTAACTGCCATGGGAAATGATGTGATCTCACCATCTGGTACTTCACTCCCCCACGTCTCAACAACCTTTAAGGCCCCAAACTCCCTGAACATTTCTGCTGCTATTTTTGCGTGTGCGATATACTTTTCTTTATTCGCTGTCGGCACTGCAGCGACAAACCCATCAATGTATGACATAAGTAAACTCCTTTCATTGGAGTTATAACCATAGCTCAATAAAAAGAATGCACATGATGCCAAACCATAGAAGCAGGTACGTAATACAGCTTGAGAGCTACATTCCTAGCTTGGACTTTATATGCATATTTGAAAGGTATGTGTTTGGATCAAGCTTGGTTAGCATATTTATAATCTCCAAAACACTCGAATACTCAATACGTTCCTCTTCAGCATGCCCGATCCCACCTATTGTAAAGTGAGTAAAGCGGTAATCACGATAAACGTTTTGCAGCTGGCTAGAAATATCTTTGAGTAATCTTTTACTGAGGGCGAATGCAGGGTATTCACTACTTTCTGAAAGCTCTGCTGTAGAGCCAATAGATACAATATTGCATTTATCGTTAAGTGAACCTAAAGCGTTAAGCTCATTGACTAAATTAAGATACCCAATCGGACCAACATTCATAAACTCAATCAGTTCGTTTGTTGTCAATTCTGAAGACTCTCCCCACATCGACGCCAAATAAACTATGATGTCAAACTCTACACCTTTGAAGCACGTATAATCTGGTTTTTTACCGGGATCAACGTCAATACAAACAGAGGCGACTCCCCCCTTAACTAGCTTTGATCTAGAAATCGCATAAATTTCTGTACCCTGTAAGTTCGTAGCCAAGAACCTTCCTAGCCCTTTACTACCTCCAACGATTAAAATCTGCATAACCCTATTCCTTGATTAAGGTTGTCTTTCATATTGTCCGTCAAACTGTTCATTAGGCATCACTTTAACGTTTCTATTGCCCTACTTAGTTCTATCTTCAATTTCATCGAATGGTTCAACTGAAATACGCTCTGCAATTTCACTCATCTTCTTCATTTTTTCTGGGTTACTAGTTCCCCAAAACCGCTCCCAGTCTTCACGTGTTCGCCACTTGGCAATAGTTAAAACCTTTTCCGGTACATCGTAAGAACGAAGCATAAAACTACCAAGCGCCCCATCTACTGACTCATGAATTGAATCTGTCGTCGAACGCCATATATTTTGAAACTCATCCATTTTTTCACTTGGCACACGCCATTCATACACAACTCTAAACATAACACTTCCATTAAAATTTCTAGATTTAATACGGCAAAGTATCAAGAACACTAAGCCAGGTTAATAGATGAATAAAGCAACATAGTAGAGCGTAGAGCAATCTAAAAAACAAAGCGTAAACGCTCTAAATCACTCCGATTCGATTAGTCATGCACACATTCAAAGATTTCGTATTGCCGTTTAACATTGGCTGTTACTTTTCCCCAATGTGAGGCTTGAACTCTTTCCTGATGTTGTTTAAAAGAGGCTTTGTCGACGAACTCCTCATAGACATCAAAACGAAACGGATTAGTCGAGCTTTGAGTCACAAGAAAAGTAAGGCAGCCCGACTCTTCTAACGTGAGCCTTTTGTGAATTATTAACTCATGTTTTACTAATTCTAAATCCTTTTCCGGAACTAAAATAAAGCCTTTCAATGTTACTTTCGACATATCATCCTCTCACCCCTGTAACCTTTTGTTCAGAAGTAGCCAACATGCCCTATCGACTTACGAGCATAAGGTTATCTCTACCCTTTCTTTGCCTTTACCGATGTTCTTGCGTTTTAATTGAATTTGGCCGACTTCTGATGTGCGCTTTAAGTGAGTGCCACCGCAAGGCACTTGCGCAAACCCATCCACTCTCCAATACCTTCTTTCACTCTCTTGATCGGAAAAGTCACTAATAATAACTGAATCAGAGTTAATCAAATCTTGCACATCAGTTTCAATTTCTTTCAATAGCGGGCCAATACTTTCAGACCACTCGAAATCTATGCGACTCTTATTTTCAGAAATATGCGCGCCTATCTTAACAATGCCTTCCCGACGCTGATAAAACATCTCGAGCACCACTTCAGCCGCAAAGTGTAGCTTCATTAAGGCATATCTACGCTTCCAATCAATATTCGTAGTTACAATGTCACCAAGAGTAAAATTTGGAGAGGATTCCAATGTGTAAATAAGTCGAACACCTAACTTTTGAGCAATCAAAACCGGAATACCATTAATCGTTCCTTTATCACTCTCTTGGCCTCCAGACTCTGCAAAGAAGATAGTCTGGTCCAATTCAACCTTATTTCCGTCTACATTGGTCACTCTTGAGTTAAGTTCTGTTTGGTAGGGATTAACCCAAAATAATTTCTCGCTCATGCTGCTATCCTTGCAGTAAGTCCTATCCGTGATAGTACATTCAGTGACCACCAAGTCAATTCAAGAAACCTCGCCGTCAAGTGTAAGGCTGTGTATTGAGTACGAGCAGGCTAGATCTATTAGATGCTTTTAAGGCTGGGTACTAAACGCTGTCCAGGGGTTTAGCTAACAACCCGTAAATTGCTGAATCTGAGACTACTCCATTCACTTCCCAACGCTGCCTAAGGAAACCTTCCTTTATAAAACCTAACCGTTCCAAGACTTTACCTGAAGAAGCATTGTCTGGATCTATCTCAGCCTCGATTCGACGTAAATTCAGTGTTTTGAATGCGTGTTCGATTAATGCAGTTCCCGCCTCTAATACAATGCCTTTACCCCAGAAATGACGACTAACGCCAAAGCCAATTTCTGCGCGCCTAGACTCTTTCACGTGATTAAACAGCATTATCTTACCCAGAAGTTGGCCATTGCTCTTTAGGAAGATGCCTAGTGTCACTTCTGTATTGCTATTCATGGCCTGTGTACTCTTGGCTATAAATGTCCGCGCTTCTTCAATTGAAACCCAAGGGCCAGAGTTCCAATATTTCATGACCTCATGGTCTGAGAAGATGTCAAACAATTCGCTTGCATCATCTTCAACTAGCTCTCTTAGAATTAATCGTTCCGTTTCAATCTTTGTTACTAACATTTTGGGGTCAGCCTTTTGGTTTGTTATTGGTGACGAAAATCCAATAAAAGTATGAGACACGTAATACAAATGATTTCGTATGAGACTTTTAAACAAGCTCAACGCACGGCAAAAGCGCCACGTGTAACGATTCTATATTGAAGCAAATTTTAGACATTCAAGTGCGTCAACAAGTAACCGCTGAACGCATCAAAGCTTGGGGTGAGTTGATCATAAGTCCTAAACTCAGGCTCAAAATAGTCCATATACTTTATTATCGCTTAGTGACGATTTCCTTCAGTACTCTGGCTGGGTTGCCACCAACAACGACATTGTCTCCAAAACTCTTTGTAACGACTGCGCCAGAGGCTACCACCACGTTGTTCCCAAGTGTTACGCCAGGGTTGATTACGGCATGGCCACCTATCCAACAATTGTCACCAATGTTTATGGGCTTTGCTAGCTCTAAACCACTGTTCCTCTCGATAGGATCTAAGGGATGAGTCGCAGTATAAATTCCAACTTGAGGCCCAAGTAAACAGTTATCACCAAACTTAACTTCCGCAACATCCAAAATCACACAACCAAAATTAGCGTAGAAATTATCTCCAACGTGAATGTTGGATCCGTAGTCGCAATTGAAAGAAGATTCAACATGAATATCGTCACCTGTTGTGCCGAACAAGTGCTTAGTTATTTCAACTCGCTTTTGTTTATGCTCAACAGAGGTAGCATTCAATTTTTCAGTTAGTAACCTAGCGCTCAACCTTAACTTTAATAACTCTTCATCACTTGGGTCATAAAGCTCACCTGCTAACATTTTCTCTTTTTCTGACATAAAACTTGGACTCCAATACCAATTTTCTTACAACGCTACATTAAGTATGTGAGTAACGCTACCACCTAAGCAAGGCTGCTCCACCACGAAAACAAAGCCCGACTTGAACGCAAGTCCTCAGCGCTATCAATTTTTTCAACAAACTAGTGCACTACCACCACCGTTCTCACTAACTTATCACCGAGCCGTTGCCTCTTTTTACCAAGAATGAAAATTGAGTCAATAAAACCTAAGAATGGAGTAATAACATTTCGAAAGAGCGACTGAAAAATATTGCACTTTTTACCCGTTCTTGCACTTATAACTGCAATGCCCAAAAGTTTTTTACCCACACTTTGACCATTTGGTAAACAATCAGAAAAAAGGTAATACGATACAGTCGCAGTTACTGCTGTAGCGCGCACAAGCTCTTTTTCAATACCGATTTCTAAGCCGACCCATAAAACGAGAGTAAAAATGCTAAAACTGACAAAAAGATCAATCATTTGTCCAACACACCTAACTCCCGGACTAGCCAAAACGTAATTTTCTAGAGTAAATTTTTCTGCATTTTTCATTTTAAAATTTGGACTAACAATTGTTTATTTGTGAACTAACGCTATTGAGACAGTAACATCCCCACTAAACCTAATCCATACTTCCGCAGAGCACGGTCGAACCTGATTTTGCTATCTTTTCAATATATTACCAAGCTCGTTCTAAAGGCTAGATTGGTAATACTTCAACATCTCTTCTTGATTAAGCGCTTTACTTTCTAACTTTTGTTGATCTTTAAAGATTTGAGCTAATGAAGGGAGAATTGAGCGATTTACTTTATAGTCATCAGACCAAAGTTTCCCTCTCATCACCGCTTTCGCACAATGAAAGTACATACTCTCTATGACTATTTTGATAACAACCTTAGGATCTTTACTTCCATCGGGGCAAGCAGATATCAAGTTGGCGTCGGTGTGAATACTTGCGATTCCTTTAATACGGAGCACTTCATCAATACCATTTACCATCAATAACAACCCTACCTTGGGGTTACTAATGATATTTTTTAGACTATCTATACGATTGTTCCCCGAGCTATCAGGGAGCAACAATGTTGATTCATCTAAAACTTTTACGAAGCCAGGCTCCCCTCCTTTAGGAGAGAGATCGATATACCCTTGTGAATCAGCGGTACTTAGAACTGCAAAATGGCAATTATTAATTAATGTAATCGCATGAACATCCAGCACAGGCAGCGCTTTATTTTTAGCTCTCGCACTTGGCTCTGCGTAAATTTCTTTTAACTGCTCTATTGTTTTAATTTCACTCATTCAATGTTGTTCCTTCACTATCGTATAATGCTTTGCTTGTAAGCAAGCAGTAACTCTGACTTCTTGTATAGGCACTAGACCTAACTCATCGTAAAAATACTACGAGTACAAGTTATCTCTTTAATGCCTTGTTACCTAAAGATTTAAAGTTTTTCACTAAACTCCCCACACTGCTTACACTTATAACCATGCTTGTAAAAAAACAGTGGAAAACCCAGTAAAATAAAAACTAAGAAAGCTGGGCGTTTACCTTTTGTAAATACAAATAGATCTTTACTACTACATTTAGGGCAAACGTCTTTTTCTTCATCAACGTCAACTTCATTTCCCAATGATTCTGAGAAATCGCTACTAAGTATTTGTTTCGCATCTTCTGCATCACTTTCGGCCACCATCAGACGGACGCCGCCTATTGCATTTGAATAAAGCCACTGAGTATTTACCGTGTGCTCGTCAGCGATGTAACTTTCTATTCCGACACTATCTAGGCTTGCTCTCGCAATATGAGCTTCATGAGGAAAAGAAAACCTTGCTACTACAATCACATATTACTCCTTGTGGGAAAACGCGCTCGTAACGTATAAGAAACGCTAATTGGAAATGCCATGTGTAGTATTTCTTTTTGAACAATTTATTAGCCCACTACAGACTAATACATATACCCTAACCAATCTATATGACCAACAGCCCAAGTTTTACCGCTGATAGGTTTAACATATAAATCATCTAGTTGCTCTACAGCGACACCGTAATTTTTATGTTCGTGAACTCGCAACCAAGAACTTAGAGAGTTAAGACGCATATAACCATTAGCCACATAAAAACGCTCCAAATCGGAGACTAAAATGATGAAGTCGACATCTTTAGTGGACGCATACTCGCTGAGTTGAGACAACATTTTTGTGCCAATACCTTGTCTTTGAACTGTGCTCTCGACACAAAAGTCACTCACACCTAATACTTTATAAATTTCATCACCAACGCGAACAGCTCTGTAGTCTAATCCCATGTAACCAACTAACTGATCACCTTCGTAATTCAGAACTCTCATATGCGGGAGTTGCTTATAGTAAGAGCGAGTAACTTGGTGTTCAGGAAACGACTTGTTTCTAAGAGCTTCAATTGCATTATGCTGCGCTTTAGATAACTCGATTTCTGGGTAAATATCCATATTTGACCTTTGAGTATTAATGACCTTTTGGAGTTGAGCAACGCAATACAAAAGCCGCCGCATACCGCCTTAAACACTAAAACCAACGCATAGTAAAAATGCCACGCGTTGCGAATCGCTATTGAACAGTTTGTTATGCTAATTACTCCAGTTGCCAAATCTCTGTAGATTTAAATGCATACATATACAGCGGGTACAGGTAAACAAGCATCAGTCCCATCCCTGTAACAAAAAAGAACAAGGTTCCTGGACTTAGATAAGTCAGTAAGAAGAACACACTAAATATTGCAATGCCCAGCATAGCAAGTGCATTTATCCCAAAGATGATGATCGCTAGCACTTTGCTACCGACGGCAACTCGATAACTAAAGCCGTAAAAGCTGACAAGAGATATTGCGGATACAAATGAGCCTATAAATGCTCCAATATTTAACTCTTTAAAAAATGGGAGTTGAAGAATGCTTAAAACCGTTAAGAAACACATTACCCAGAATACAAACTTCCACTTTTTCACGAATCTTCCTCATTCGTAGAACGCCCACGTAAGTGGAGAGCACCGCGACCACAACACTCAACCATTACACCGTAAACACTAAAACCAATTCAAACCAAAACCGCCAAGCATTACGAATCCGTCTTAAAGCGGTTGTTAGACGTCTTGAACTCACTGATAACTACCATACTCTCCACCATGGTTTACGTTCTAAATTAAACACATTATTGGCGAGTTGGTTTAGCTTTATAGCCTGACTTTCAGACAAATAGAACCAGATACTGGCTTGTCCATTATCCTTTGGATAGAAATCGAACCCCGGTTGGCGTAAATCGCTTAGTATAATTTCGATAGTTTTAGCATCAGCCCAATCATCGTCTATTTCAGGCTTTAGCAACCTTTTAACACCATCAACTGAATATTGGAGCTCTGCATAATGTTCTTCTAGGTTTACAGTATCTCGCAGCCCCTCTAAGTCCTTAGTTCTGCCTGTAATTCGATGGAACTGCTTTACTATTTCAATATAGGAACCATCCTCTTCAATCGCCTCTGCATCGAAATTCCACGCCTGATCACAAACAAACCGTCCCCATGGTTCCTCTTCAATCTCTATTCCGTATACAAAAAGAATTAAATCAAAAGGGTTCGATTCGTATTCTTCTCTAGAATATGAAAGGAGTAAATCGTTAATAGTCACACCTTTATTCAACGACAACCCTATGTCTGATAACTTCTCAATTTGTTCTTCGAGTTTCATTAGCTAATATTCCATAGTCCATTTCATAGACGCCTAACGCCGCGTTAAGTAGTGAGCAACGCAATACCTATGCTACCGCATACCACCGTAATCACGAAAATCAACGCATAGTAAAAATGCCCCGCGTTGCGAATCACTCTTTAGTAGTTTGTTAGTCACGAGGCACCGAGCGATAATTTTAAGCCAAACTAAACTTTGCGAACAACAAACTTTATGTGCTTTGATGCACTTAAGTCTGGCGTAGTCTCAAAGCGACTATTCAATGAAACCAATTGGAACAGCAAACGCCGCAGAAAACGGACTGATAACACCCAAAAAGCGCTTTTTGAAAACCAATCTAACAGTGCGGACTTTCAACAAAGTCACTGAAACCAAGTGGAATTTACAACACCAAAGAAAACGTCATTTCAGAGAGTAAATCGGCTTTTGTACCAACAAACTCACCGAGTGGCGTTGCAACCAAAAACAGACTCTCGATTGCCCTGCTCTGTCAGCACCGAAGTACAAAACAGCAGCTAGGACAGTTACAAAACTTTGGATTTGAAGCTGTTGAAACTGAGTTTTGACCATCGACGACGCACCGGCGTATCAAACGATCATCAGCTAAATTTTAAGCTTAGAAACGTAATTTTGATTGCTAACTTTTTCTGGCGACTAACGCCGCGTTAAGTGGTGAGCAACGCTACCACCTGACCTAAACCATTGTGCCGTAAACGCTAAAGCTGACTCAAACCGAAAATACCAAGCGTTGTGAATCCGCCTTAAACGCCTTGTTATGTTCCTTTGATTCAAGTACAAAGTGCGACACCTCTGAACATAAAAACAGTGAGATGCGATAATCATGAAGTTTGCTCCCGCTAAGAAGTAAAAAACATGAGATACACGCACCTCACTGAGAACGAAAGGTATATGATTTCTGCACTCAGAAAGCAAGGAATTAGTACCGCTAAAATAGCTAAAAAACTGGGGCGTCACAAAGCCACTATCTATCGAGAAATTGAACGTAACTCCCGATACAACAGACACTTTAAAAGGTACTCCTATCAGGCATGGAGAGCCCAACAAATGGCTCGCAACCTGCTGATCCGGTCGCGCAGAAATAAGCGCTACAGCGAAATCGACTTTAGGTTGCCTGAGGCCTTGCTACGGCTGGATTGGAGTCCTGTCCAAATCGTAGCATACCTAAGGGTAAGAGGCTATCCTACAATGAGCCACGAGCTCATTTATCAGTATATTTGGAACGACAAAACTCTCGGTGGAACACTATGGAAACACCTACGCCAGTCCACTAAGAAAAGGCGTAAAAGGTATAACTCAAAAGACAGCCGAGGTCGGCTGGCAGCAAAGCGCCATATTACCGAAAGACCTGCAAAAGCTGAGCATCGAAAAGAGCCTGGTCACTGGGAAATTGATACCGTCGTTGGCCGCGGAACCAAGCACTGTATCGTGACTTTAGTCGACAGAATGACAGGCTACACTTTTATTGGGCAAATGGACGATAGAACAAGCGAGTCGCTCAACGTAAGAATGAGCAAAATCATGACCCGCTCTGACTTACCTTTTAAGACGATAACTGCGGATAACGGCACTGAATTCCATGGTTACGCACAACTAGAGAAACATCATAACTGTCTGTTTTACTTTGCAAATCCATACCATTCATGGGAGCGAGGGACTAATGAAAACACCAATGGCTTGATACGACAATACTTACCAAAACGAACTTCTATGTCACACGTGACACAGAAGTTCTGCAATGAAATTGCACACAAATTAAATATGCGCCCACGCAAAAGACTTGGGTATAGGACACCAACAGAGTATATTCATGCGCATCTGTAGAAAGTGTCGCACTTCAAACTTGATACTAAGTTCGTACTACAATGTTTAGCGCAATTACATCAAGTTGCCCTAACTCATTAAAGTTAAGCCGAAAGTGCTTGTAGCCTTCGTCGCAATTGATTATTTCTGATTGGACATGTTGCTTGAGCCAAAGAGATGAGCATATTTCATAACAGCTGTCGTCTCGCTCTCCCTCAAGTAAATCAAATACCATCTCCCACTTGCATGCGACGTAATCGGCAAAATATAGTTTTACCGTTTTTTCCTGCCAATCTTTAAACTCAGCTCTTAAATCGCCTTCTTCTTGATGGATTTCAGGATATTCTGCATCTGCAGTAGAAAACCCCAAATCTAGCATTTTAACTGTTTCCATATCCCTTCCTAGCCCAGAGAACATAACGCCCTGTTAAGGTGTGAGCAACGCAATACTAAAGCCGCCGCATATCACCTTAAACACTAGACGCAACGCATAGTAAAAATGCCAAGCGTTGCGAATCACTCTTAAACAGATTATTAGCCGCTCATTCCCAAAGGTGATTGCTTACTCAACAAGAACTTACGCAAATCTCTCTCTGCACGCATAACAAAAAGAATAAACACTTTGTCGCCGTCTTGTTTATAGAAAACACGACATGGATTAACGACAACTTCACGATAACTTAAATGTTCTAGCTCGGGTGGAATACGACCTGACTCTGGGAAAGTTTGTAGGCGTTCGACTTTAGAGAAGATCGTTTGCACTAACTGCTTCGCAGCTACGATATTTTCAAGTGCGATGTATTCAGCGATATCGTTGAGGTCAGACAACGCTGGTTCAGTCCAGATTATTTCAGCCATTTTGACATTTTGTCCTTGGCTTCATCATGACTTACCACTTTACCGTCAGCTAGTGCACGCTCACCTCGTGCAATACCCTCAAGAATAGCTAAACGATTTTGCATAAACTCGTAATCATCAACATCAACGAGATACGCGGACGGCTTACCATGCTCAGTAATTAACACTGGTTCTTTGGTGTCGTGGAGATCGGCGAGGATCTTAGTTGCTTGACGTTTGAGTGATGTAACGAGTTCTACTTTCATGAGAGCTGCTCCAAAGGAATACTAAAGTGATACTATTCTATCACTTTTAGTATAGCAAGCTCCATGACGGCTAACGCCCTGTTAAGGGGTGAGCAACGCAATACCAAAGCCACCGCATACCACCTTAAACACTAAAACCAACGCATAGTGAAAATGCCACGCGTTGCGAATCCCTCTTGAACAGTTTGTTATGTGCGTGCTAATTGAGGTACTTTTGCCAATGTTGCTGCCCTGTCAAAACTACTCTGTAATCTTCGTAGTCCAATGAACTGTAGAGCTTTTTAGCTGCAACATTATCATCACCGACCTCTAGTGTGATTTTGAGGTAATCATTATCACGACAATGCTGTTCGATACCATTCAGTTGCGCTTTGCCCACACCTTTACCACGAAAGTTGTCCGACACCATAAAGTCATGGATATTCATCACTCTTTGCGCACGATAAGTTGAAAACGATTCAAAGCAAACCGCAAAACCGGCGGGCTTATCGTCGACAAAACTGATAAATCCGTGGAAATAAGGCAATGCAAATAACTGAGCAATTACTGAGAGATCTAGCTCAACTGAGAATCCAGATAGGTACTCTCTAAACAAAGTCTCGAATATACCTTTGTCTTCAATGCTTTCTGTTTTGATACGCCTGATTGTGATTTCCATATCCATTTCCACCAAAGCACATAACGCCGCATTAAGGTGTGAGCAACGCTACCACCTAACCTAAACCATGCCACCGTAAACACAAAACCCAACGATGGAATGAAAAATGCCAAGCGTTGGGAATCACTCTTAAATGCTTTGTTAACTGAGCGCCTTTCAGTTTTCGCCGATCTTTCAGCCACTTTCGCCAAAGCTCATTTTGCTAATTAATGATTAGCAAAGCTAACTCAAATATGTATTTAACCAAAAAATTACCGTTTATCTTTAGTTTGAAATGCGTCTCACAACACCATACTTCGGCGATGTAAGTGCGCCGAACTAATCGCGAATGCCTTATATTATTAGAAGGCTTTGTGCCGCCTTTCACATCAGTAAACTTAAGTATCAAACTGAAATTAGTCGCATTAGCTCAGCTAAGGAAACCGACCGAACACGCTAAATCTCTGAACCTAGAAACTGTATCATTGTGCTTTCGTATTTTCTGCGCCAGTTAACGCCCTGTTAAGGTGTGAGTAACGCAATACCGAAACTCCCGCATACCACCTTAAACACTAAACGCAACGCATAGTAAAAATGCCACGCGTTGCGAATCACTCTTAAACAGATTGTTATGTTCGTACTCGAAGATTTAGTGCGATTACATCAAGTTGTCCTACTGCATTAAAATTCAAACGATAATGCTTGTAGCCTTCATAGTCATGAATAATTTCTGACTGAACGTGCTTTGTAAGCCACGAAGAACCATAAATCTCATAACAACGGTCATCCCTTTCTCCCTCATGTAAGTCAAATACCATTTGCCACTTAAATGCTACAATATCTGAAAAATGAAGCCTGACCGCTTTCTCTTGCCAATCGTTAAAATCGACTAGAAGGTCGCCCGATTCCTGATGGATACTTGGGTAGTTTGCATCAGCTGTGGAAAACTCCAAGTTAAGTAATTTTATTGTTTCCATGCTTTCTCCAGCCAAAGAACATAACGCCTTGTTAAGGTGTGAGGCACGCAATACCTAAGCTTCCGCATACTACCTTAACCACTAAAACTAACGCATGGTAAAAATGCCACGCGTGCCGAATCACTCTTGAACAATTTGTTATACGAATTTTTTCAGTGCCAACACTTGCTGTTCAAATAACTCACAATCTGACTTTGAGTATGACTTAGCGACATTAACCCATTGAACGCCCGTTTCATCTATGTGGCGAAACTCGACTTGAAGTGCATATTTAGAACAACGAAAAAGAGCAAAAACCAAACCTACAACCGTCAGACTAAGAACTAAAACTAGTAGCCATTGTGGCACCTCTTCCAACCTTGGAATAACTAACCAAACTGCCCCTGAAAAAACACACACCCAGAATAAAACTTGACCTAAATTATCAAGAAAACTTAACTTTTTAACCCTAACATTGTTTATCTTAGACAAAGGATATGAGTCTTTCTTAAACCTGAACTCTTTTGAATCCAAGTTAAAATCAGTATTTTTGTACATAATTTCCCTCTATTCGTATAACGCCTAATTAAGGTGTGAAGCACGCGACCACTACACTTAGCTAGACCACCGTAAATACTAAACTCAACCCAAACGAAAAATGCCAAGCGTGCTGAATCACTCTTAAATTGTTTGTTAGCACTATTTACTTACGCCCTTTAAATGGCTGACGATCTAACCAACAATTCCAGTTCAGATAACCATCATCAAACTCAATGAACTTGATTAATACCAATGGCAAGAGCCTACACAAAGGCGAAAAATAGTCTGTTAACTTGAAGGTGTCGCCATTTTTAGTAGTTTTTTCAAGCTGTCCATTATGAAACAAGGCGTTTCGTAAATGGACATATGTCATTACTGATTTATGGTGGGAGTCGAGATTTTCCTGCTTTACATCAAAGCCGTAACCAACCAAAACCCGAGTTATCGGTGTCGCACAATGTTTAGATTTATAGTCATCTAGAATTGCTCGGCAAAATGATTCAAGTCCCGAAAACAGCAGATAATACGATACATCAATAAAACTGCCACGCCCTCTAAAGACCTCGATACACCTAAAAAAGGCACCTCTGAAAGCTGTGTTTACCGGTGTAGTTTCAGATAACAGAACATCTAAAGATTTGCGTATGAAAACTTCACGTGAATTTTCACTAAATGCATCGTTCATGATTACACAACCACCGCCATTCCGCCTAAAGTGCCCCTGCACTTCTTTGGGGAAGTCATCATCTAAACAGTCATAAGTTTCATTACTTCGTAACTGATTTGTGATTATAACGTCCTTGTGGTCGATAAAAGACAGTACGGCTTCTAAATTAAAGACTAAAGACTTTAATTCATAAGAGCACTCGTCAGATATTTCTAAGAATGCCGTTAAATGATAACAATTCTGATCCGATGCTAACTTCTTAACTTGGGTGAACTGACTGTATAACGGGACTATTCTACACCCGTAAAACTCATATATTTTCGTACATTCATAGCCATAAATACCGACTCTGGTCATTAAATTACTCCATAGCTAGAGAATAGTGCTAACGCCCAATTAAGGTGTGAGGCACGCAATACAGATGCTGCCGCATACCACCTTAATCCCTAAAACTGACGCGTAGTAAAAATGCCATGCGTGCCGAATCACTCTTAAATTGTTTGTTAGGTGACTTGACTCCAAATATTACACCAGTCACAGAATATAGTTTCCCTATCAGGATTAAGATATGCAACCTAACTCACAAAAAGGAAGTTTTCATGGGAAAACCTGCTGCAACATTAACATCAATGCACATCTGCCCCAAAGTCACCGCCAAAGTTCCGCATGTGGGTGGTCCTGTAATCGTTGGCTCAACCAATGTAAAAATTGGTGGCTTACCTGCAGCTCGAAAAGGGGACCGCCTCATCTGTGTTGGTCCTCCTGATTCCATAAGCAAAGGTTCTGGCTCGGTATTTATAAACGGGAAGCCAGCAGCAAGAATGGGAGACTCAACGAGCCACGGAGGCAAGATTGTCATTGGCAATCCCACAGTCTTAATTGGTGATAAATATCGCGCCGATAAGCAACACCACCCAAGACTTTCCATGAGGCAAAACAGCGTTTGGCAGAAGCCAAACCTTATGTCGATGCAGCTCGTGAAGGTGGTGCGGCGTTACCGGGTTCTGCATACTCTACTGCTGACAAAAGAGAGATTGTCCAGAAAGGATTAAATGAGCCCCTGCTATTTCGTATTATCGAGTCCGAATACAATGAGGATGATGGCTATATTGGCTACAAGCCCGAAGGCGTTACCAAACTAAAATACTGGACAACCACATTTACTCAAGCTGAGCATGGCGATACAGACCCAGAAGCTATCTGCAATGCGGTAGGAATTGAATATAAACCAGACTGTGAATACACCATATTGCTCATCGACCACCAAAAAGCCAATGAAATCGGCGATATGCATAGCTTTATTCCCACCTACGAGAGAATGAGTGAGTTTACGGAGTCTGAATTGTCCACTGAATTTGAAGATAGCCGAGATTTAATTGCACCATGCATGACACCTGAGTTCAGTCGATACTATGAACAAGTCAAAGTATCAGCCGAAGAAGAAGGTATAAAGCTAAAAAAGCAGGAAGACTTTATCGAATATTGCCAAGTACTTGGCTTTACCCCGAGCCAGACCGACACCCTCGATGTCCGGCACCAAATAGAACAAGGCTTAGGTGCAAACGAACATTTTCTTGGCAACGGCCTCACCAAAGACATTAACGTAGAATATGAAGCAACCCCATTTGGTTGTATTGATGATAACGAGGAATATGGTCCTCCAGAAACCTTTACGTGGGATAAAAATCCGCAAACACTGGGCACGTTAGAAAAAGCGGGAGCCATAAAGCGAATTAACATCGGGAAAGGAGAAAAAAATGAAGCAATTTAAAGATATAGATCCACTAACGGTATCTCTAGACCCAAACTTGATTGCAACAGTACCGGATGATGAAGAAGCAACAAAAAACTTCTACTTTCTATTGATTGATAACTACATCATCCTCGCAACCGCAAAATACTTTACCAACAAGCGAACCGGAAAAAGTAAATGGTTGCACTACCAAATCGAATTTCCCAAATACGGCTTGCGGTGGTTCCTAGACACACTAGAAGATAAGTTTTTTAAAACCGCAGCAGAAGGCGGATTGCCTAAAGGCAAATTCAACGATGAAGGTATTGTAGATGGTGAGCGGCTAAAGCTAAGGCGTGCTTTTAATGCCGATGGCGAAGGCGGTGGTGGATATGCTTTTATAACATTAGATAGATTCCCTGAGGGAAGAAAAGTTTGTAAATCATACACATTTACAGATTCTCTATTATTTGAACATGGAATGATTGACACGATGAAGGAAATTGCAAAAAAAATCGACTTAGGACAACTGTAACTCCCTTTACCTCCGAATCTTAGCTTCATGGTTCGGAGGCTAAATTTTGATTAGTCACCTAACGCCGCATTAAGTGGTGAGCAACGCCTACCACCCGACCTAAACCATTGTGCCGTAAACACTTAAGCCGAATCAAACCGAAAATACCAAGCGTTGGGAATCCGTCTTAAATGCCTTGTTATGTTTGTACTCGACTCGACAGCAGATCTAAGTATTCATCTATACTTTCTGGCATTTCATCTGGATAAATTACTTTAAGATCTTGTTTTGAAGAGTTCTTTAGACGCTCCAACTCCAATAATGGTGGACCTAGTTTAGCGATACGGTAGATAGCGATAGTTAGGTTTCGCTCGGACTGTTTTTCTGTGATCGTGTCTGATGGAAGGGTAAATGAACCATTATCCCAGTCGGTATATAAACAGCTATTTTTCTGAGCATTTTTAAAATCAACACCACCAAATAATACCTCTAACGGTAAGCCCAATTCACGATATTCTTTCCCAAATAGTGTTGTAGAAACGGCTGCGTCACTTGCCAACTTTTGCTTATGGTCACGAAATCTGCGATTGAGCTTTTTCCAATCGACTTTCTTGCCCGCTGCAACGTCAATTAACGTTCTGAAAAGCATAAAGCTTTTCCCAAACTCTTCTCGTGCGAAATGGCTTAAAGCGAATGAACGTGCGTATTTTTCATGCTTATGTCAAATCTCAGCTTCATCGCAGAGCTCTTGAGCATTTCTCAAACACTTGATTGCACCGTCAAATATAGTATCGAACTTCAAATTATTGATTTTGGGTTGATTCAAATTTCCTCCGAAAACATAACGCCCAATTAAGGTGTGAAGCACGCAACCACGACACTCAATTTGAACACCTTAATCACTAAACTTGACCCAACACAAAAATGCCAAGCGTGCTGAATCACTCTTAAATAGTTTGTTAGGTTTATTTTACGAGGACTCGAGGTAAAGATAGTTTCATTTGACATGAGTTTTTTTCACCCCCATGCCTTAATGACCTACAAATCTGTGACACATCATCGAGCATATTCTCGACCACCTCTGAAAAAATAAAGATGTTGAACATAAAGTGTGAGGGCAATGACGCTTGTTCCTTGCTAGTTATAGGGTAACGGAAGCTATATGAACCATCATCGATCGCATCAATTTGGTTAGCCACAGATAGGATTTTTTCATATAACTCGCCATCAAACACTAAATTGTTTGATGGGCTTGGTTTAATCACTGGGCTTACCATTTTTACCAACTTTACAAGAGAGTGGCCTTTCCATAATTTGGGTAATGCATCTGAAATTTCACTTTTGTTTATCGTAACGGCGGCGGAATGATAAACCATTGCTTTCAAGTACAATTCAAATGAATGACGGTAAAGAAACACAATAGGCAGTGCAGCATTATCAATAGCAACCACTTTTTGTCTATCATGACCAGCAACTAAGGCCATAGCCGCACGTCGATAGCTTGCAGCAAAACCTAAAACCTCTTCAATTGCATTGCTCTGATAATTGAGCAATGCATTACCGTATGGGTAGCTATCTTCAACTCTGAATAATTTTCTAGTATCCACTATCTCACCAATTAAACCTAACGCCGCGTTAAGTGGTGAGCAACGCAACCACCTGACCTAAACCATTGTGCCGTAAACACTAAAGCCGAATCAAACCGAAAGTGCCAAGCGTTGTGAATCCGTCTTAAACGCTTTGTTATGTTTTTACTTGGCTAAGTATTGCGCAAAAAGTGCAGCTACCAACGCTAGTAGTGCAGCAACAATAACTTTCCACCATTCGCTAGTTAGATTTACAAACGCTTCTCGACGTTTAGCTTGTGACCTAACATCGAAGTACTTCATTTTAAACAAAGAAAATCGATCCATTAGAGTTAGACCATAAGCGATACCGTTAAGACTGCTAATTCTTGCATAGTAGAGAGACTTCCTCAGAGCTCGAAAAATCAAACTGTCCGTGAGTTCCTCTGGTAACAAGCTACGGTGTAATACAATGTAGTCTTCACTTCTAGCGTGTACTTCAGATTTATACGGATAAAGAAGAACCATAATATCCCCAGCAGGCCCTTGAGAGAAAACTAATGCACTGCCCTTTTCTATTACATTTGTACTCTTTTCTCTAATCCCGCCATTCTCTAAATGCTGGACTTCTTTCTTTTGTATGCCAGTAAAGTTAATACCGATTCCGAACTGAATTGTTTCTGCATTCTTATCCTTTGAGCCTTCGAAACAAAATAGATGATATGGGTACCCTTGCTCATTGGCGTCCTTTGCAAAAGATCGACATAACTCAAGTATTTTGGGCTTCGCGATTTGGGACCAGTTCAACCTCCTGCGATTGAGTTCAAAATGACCTCTATCTAATTTAGTCTTCTCTTTTTCAATAAATTTCATACTGATACTTTTGTACTAAAACTGACTGTTACGCGAAAACATAACGCCGCGTTAAGGGGCAGCAACGCGCTACCACCAAACTTCAATTTACCACCGTAGACACAGATACCAAGATTTGAGCCAAAGTCGCCACGCGTTGACTGTCCCTCTTGAACGCCTTGTTAGCAGCAAATTACAAGCGCCTACCTAACCATTAGGGATTAGTTTCTGTTTTAACACAAATGCTACCTTTGACGTAATTATACTTTCCACTTGATCTACGTCATGTCAGAAAAGTAGTTTTTACTGATATTAATGATAACAAGCGAGCCACATAAAGGAGTGACTATGGAATTAAAAAAGGATCCCCGCTGCTATACCGATGTTTGTATCGATGGAAAGTGGTTCCACTATGACCACTGTACAACCACCGCATATATGCTTAAAGGTGGCACACCTTATTATGTAGAACTAAACAAAGTTCCTGAGAGTGAGAATGAACTCATCGAATTGTTAACAACACAACCCTCAGCTAAATAAGCCATATAATGAGCAGTGCCAATAAAAGCGCGGCTCAACTCTATATAGAGCAATTTAATACTCTGTCTGCTAACGCCTTGTTAAGGTGTGAGGCACGCAATACCAAAGCCCCCGCATGCCACCTAACCACTAAAACCAACGCATAGTAAAAATGCCACGCGTGCCGAATCACTCTTGAACAATTTGTTATGCGCGTTCTCC
>NZ_JAWOTP010000024.1:0-67992 GCF_033338935.1 Vibrio sp. Vb0598
AAATTTATGGCATTCTCATCCATACTATTTAAAAAGGATAAATGGATAGTAGGATATGGACAGCAACACGCCAAGACTCTCTTTACGCACCATTGAGCCGACCGATTACCCAGAGCTCGCGGAATTAATGGACCTTGTTTTTCCTGATGTTGGTGGCTCATGGCCACGCCTGACCATCATGGATCTCATTCATCAGTTTCCTGATGGACAAATCTGTATTGAGGATAACGGAAAAATTGTCGGCGCAGCGCTAACAATCAAAGTGGACTACAACCGATTTTCACTTCCTCACCTATACACCGACATCATCACCGAGAACAACGTCATCCAAAACCAAGTGACCGGTGACGCCATGTATGGTCTCGATGTATTTGTTCACCCGGACTACCGTGGACTGCGTTTAGGTCGCCGTCTGTATGATGCGCGTAAAGAACTTTGCCGGAGTAAAAACTTCAAAGCAATTTTAGCCGGTGGTCGCATCCCGAATTACCACAAATATGCTGACGAATTGAGCGTGGCTGAATACATCGACAAAATAAAACGCCGTGAGCTTCACGATCCTATTTTGTCTTTTCAGCTTGCAAACGACTTCGATGTAAAACGTATTATGCGCGGTTACTTGCCAGAGGATAGTGCTTCTAAAGGCTACGCAACTCTGCTGGAGTGGGATAACTTCTTCTACGAAGAGGATATTCAATCCGTACATGATGTAGAAAAAACGCTGATTCGTATTGGTGTTGTGCAGTGGCAAATGCGCGCCATGAATGACTTAGAGGACTTGCTCGATCAGGCTGAGTTCTTCATTTCTTCTCTTGCGAACTACAAAGCCGATTTCGCCCTATTCCCTGAATTCTTTAACGCGCCGCTGATGGGCTTGCAAAACGACCAAAACTCCGTCGAAGCAATTCGCTTTTTGGCTAGCTTTACAGAAGAGATCAAAAACCGCTTCTCGCAGATGGCAGTCACCTACAACATCAACATTATTGCTGGCAGTATGCCCGTCATCGAAGATGGCAAGTTGTATAATGTGGCCTACTTACTGCAACGAGATGGTGAAATAAACGCTCAATATAAGATTCACATCACGCCCCATGAGCAAAAAGACTGGGTGATCGACGGTGGTGACAATGTTCAGGTGTTCGAAACCGATGCAGGCAAAGTCGGCATACTGATTTGTTATGACAGCGAGTTCCCAGAGTTGGGAAGAATGCTCGCCGAGCAAGGCGCACAAATTGTGTTCGTTCCTTTCTGGACAGACACAAAAAATGGCTACCAACGAGTACGAATCTGTTCCCAATCACGAGCCATCGAAAACGAATGCTACGTTGCAATTGGGGGCAGTGTCGGCAACTTACCTCGTGTTGATAATGTCGATATCCAGTACGCACAATCTGCCGTATTCTCACCGTCGGATATCTATTTCCCACACGATGCGACCTTGACAGAAGCAAGCGCCAACACCGAAATGATAATCTTCGCTGATGTTGATTTGACTAAGTTGAAACAGCTTAATACCGAAGGCTCTGTCACCAACTTACGTCATCGCCGCCTTGATTTGTATGGCGCATTCACCAAAGCCAAAGAGTCATAAGGATCTCCCTAATTCGCCGCTACCAAAGAGCGTGGCGGCGAGTAAAGCCAGCTGCAGGTTGATTCTGCGCAATTATCAGAGGCATGTCAGTTTTTCTCAATGGTGAGAAACAAGAATTGACCCAATAGGACATTCGGAGTATCACTCCAACTTCGTTCCGCTTTTATTAGGGGAAAGCTTTTGGAACATATTAACGAACTTCTCATGTCAATGAAGCCTTTGCTTGAGCAATACGGCTACGTTGCGCTGATTGTCAGTATATTTCTAGAAGGGATAGGTATCCCGATGCCTGGTCAATCACTGATGATCGCGGCATCTTTGCTCTCGTCAGAACAAGTCATGAACCTAAGTATGGTAATGATGGTATCGTGGCTGAGCTGCTTTTTTGGTAATACCTGTGGCTACTTAATCGGTTATTACTTTGAGGGGTGGTTAGATAAAAAAGGCTACATTTCCGGCCCGAAGATGCAAACGCTTCAATTGACTATCCAGAAATACGGCCCTACGTGCTTGGTGGTCAGCCGCTTTATTGAAGGAATGAAGCAATTTATGCCTCTTGCATGCGGTATCGCGAAAATGCCACGTAGAGAGTTTTTGCTCGGTAACGCCCTCGCGGCGACGGTTTGGGTATTGGTATTCAGCTTGTTAACTCACTTTGCATTTGAACATTTAAGCGTGTTGAGCAACCTGTACACCGAATACAAATATCTGGTATGGGCATTTGCTGCTGTCTTATTTACGTGGATGGTTTTAGGTATTGTTAAACGCAAAAAAGCCAAATCAATGCAATAACGACAGTCTCTTCATTAGCGCATAACTAAAGCTCGTGGTATCAGTGAGATACGCAACACGAGCTTTTATCTTTTTCTTTACGTGTAAAATTTAAACAGCCATTTAGACGTCTAGACGTTGACAATGTAGAAATGTGATATTAGTCTGCTCTTCTCTCTTATCATTAACATTGTCGTTTACATGTCCGGTTCCCAACAAACTACTAAAACAGTTGCACCGTCTGCGGTCGCACTGATCCCATTAATTGTATTCCTTGCGCTATTTATTGGCGTAGGCACTTACTTATCTTTGCAAGGCGTGGAATTTGCCTTCTACCAGCTGCCTGCACCCATCGCGGTATTACCAGCCATCATCATTGCGTTTCTTTTAAGTAAAGAGAAACTTAACCGCTCAATCGAACACTTCATGCGTGGTGTTGGCCACCCAGACATCATCGCAATGTGTATGATCTATCTGCTTGCAGGTGCCTTTGCTGCGGTAGCAAAAGCCTCTGGTGGTGTTGATGCAACAGTGAACCTTGGTTTATCCGCTATTCCAACCAGCATGATTTTACCGGGCATTTTTCTGATTTCTGCTTTTATCGCAACAGCAATGGGGACTTCGATGGGTACCATCGCAGCCGTTGCCCCCGTAGCGTTGGGGATTGCTGAATCAGCAGGAATGAGCTTACCGTTAACCGCTGGTGTTGTGCTGAGCGGCGCTATGTTTGGTGATAACCTTTCTATCATCTCTGACACCACCATCGCGGCGACACGCTCTCAAGGTTGTGAGATGAAAGACAAGTTTAAAGAGAACATTCGTATTGCTTTACCTGCGGCGTTGATCGCGATTGCAGTGTTCGCTTTCAACAGTACCGCGACTCAAGTGCCTGAAACTGGCGATATTGAGTGGCTAAAAGTCTTGCCGTACATCACTATTTTGATCCTAGCGGTATCTGGTGTGAATGTGTTTGTGGTTCTGTCGATTGGCATTCTTTTGGCTGGCGGCGTGAGCTTGGCATCGATTGACAATTACGGACTAACTAATCTAGCCCAAGACGTATACAAAGGCTTTGGTAACATGCAAGAGATCTTCTTGTTATCCATGCTGATTGGTGGTTTGAGTGAACTGATGCGTCGCCAAGGTGGTCTTGCTTTTCTAACAAATTTCGTTAGTAGCCTTATCCACGCGTTTGGCTCTAGTCACTCTAAGCATGCGAACAGTCGTGCAAGCGAGCTAGGTATTGCAGGTTTGGTATCAATGGTCAATGGCTGTACGGCAAACAACACCGTAGCCATCATTGTATCGGGCAGCGTTGCTCGCCAACTGGCGGAAGAGAATAATGTCTCTCCTCGCCGCTCAGCAAGCTTGTTAGACATTTTCTCATGCGTGGTGCAAGGCGTGTTGCCTTACGGTGCTCAAGTACTGCTGCTAGGTTCCGTATTCAACCTATCGCCACTTGAAGTAGTTGCCAATTCTTACTACTGTTTTGCATTAGCGATAGCGGCTGTTGTCGCGGTGTTTATCAAACATCCCGCTCGTCAACCTGTAGCGCAAACTGAGAACTAACGACAAATACCGAAAAGGCTCTGATGGAGCCTTTTTACTTTCCTTTCTTCTTTTTTTCTTTTCCGCGAGCAGATTTACTTCAAAGCTGAACGCAAACTTTGCGCACTGTGTAAAGGAATAGCAAAGCGATGCGCCACATCGCGTAGAGCTTCCACCTGAGCCGCGTTACTGATTGCTAATTCGCCTGCCACATCGACGTGGTTATTCTCAAACCCCACTCTCACATCGAATCCAAGTAACATCGCACTCGCTAAACAGTCTTGCTCTCGCGCGCCAAAAGCACAAATGGCACATCGAATTTCTTCCTCGACAAAACGCGCCAAATTCAAACCTCGTAAATCCCATGGCGAAGACTGTTGAGCTTGGTGATAACGCCCTAACACCACTAATGCATGCTGATGCGTTTTAGGTAACACGCCCGCATCACGCAGTTGGAAATAACGTTCAATGTCGGTTGCATCGTAGAGAATAATTTGGCTCACGATGTTGTGTTCTGCCACCCAATGGAAAAAGGCATGCCCTTCTTTCTCACTTGCGCGATCAGGGATTAACTCCCTCAATGCAAAAGAAGCCGCTTCTGGTTTCACAGCTTTAACTAACGCCATCTGTTGTGGCGGAGAATACAAGCCCACCGCCTCTGTGGTGAGCTGTACCATCATGTTTTGTCCCACCGCTTCTTTCACGGCATGGTAAATTGCCATGTTGTCGTCGATGTCTAATGAATGACGTCCGTTGGCGTCTCTAGCATGCAAATGGATCATGGCAGCCCCTGCCGTTTGACAAGCGATAGCCTCTGCAACCAGTTCGTCTGTTGTCATGGGTAAGCTGGCGTGATCGTGCTTAGTTTTTCTTGCACCGTTTGGGGCCACGATAATAGCGATAGGCTCTCGTATACATCGATTTTCTAATTCCATTCCTTCGCTACCTCTTTTAGCGTTAATGAGAGTTTGCCAACTAGCTCATCAATATGGTGAGGCTGAATAATGAATGGCGGCGCAAGCAAGATATGGTGCCCATTAACGCCATCAATCGTTCCGCCCATTGGATAGCACATTAAGCCATTTTCCATTGCTCGCTGTTTGATGCGTTTGTCTGCCAATGTGGCTTTACTCAGAGGCGCCTTGCTTTCTTGATCCGCCACCAGCTCAATGCCAAAAAACAAACCTTTACCACGAATGTCGCCAATGTACGGTAAATGGGCCAATGCAGAAGTAAGCTCATTACGCAGCAAAGCACTTTGCCGATTCACCGCCGTTAACAAATTATCTTGGAAGATGGTTTGAATGGTCGCCACGGCAGCAGCGCACGCCACAGGGTGCGCCATAAAAGTATGACCATGTTGGAAAAAACCGCTTCCATCAGCAATAGCTTGATAGACTCGATCATTCGCAACCACCGCGCCAATAGGTTGATAACCCGCACCAAGCCCTTTAGCCATACACACCAGATCGGGTTCTGCCTCTTCTTGCTCAAACGCAAAAAAACTGCCACTGCGTCCAACGCCACACATGACTTCATCCAAGATCAATAACACATCGTATTGGTCGCATATTTCGCGAATACGCTTGAAATAGCCTTGCGTTGCAGGCACAGCTCCAGCGGTGGCACCCACAATGGGCTCGGCGACAAAAGCCATGACATTATCAGCCCCCAACTCAAGAATTTTTGCCTCTAGCTCATTCGCCGCTCGCAATGAGTAATCCAATTCCGACTCATGACTCTGCTGATAACGATAAGCATAGCAAGGGGCGATATGATGGCTCGGGTGTAAGATGGGTTTGAACGGTTCACGTCGCCATTCATTACCTCCGACAGCCAAAGCCCCCAAGGTATTGCCGTGATAACTTTGCTGACGCGCGATGAATTGCTTTTTCTCTGGCTTACCTGATTCCACGAAATACTGCCGCGCCATTTTTAGTGCCGACTCCACCGCTTCTGATCCTCCACTGACTAAGTACACATGGTTGAACTGTTCAGGCATGTGCTGACAAATCAATTCTGCTAGGCGCTCACTGTTGTCACTAGTAAAAAATCCAGTATGAGCAAATGGCACTCGCTCGATCTGTTCCAACATGGCTTTTTTAACGGCGTGATGACTGTGGCCAAGGTTTGATACCGCAGCACCACCACAAGCATCGAGATACTGCTTTCCATGCTTATCGAATAGATAAACACCTTCACCTCTATCGATGATTGGTAGCGTGGCATGGCAATGACGGTGAAATACGTAAGACATTTGAGTCCCTTCCAATGTGTAATACTTGCACACATAATCAGGAACAAACCCAAACGTGACAAGAGAATAAATCTCACCCTCTATGAGCTTTTGGAATACCACAAACCAAAAACACCAAAACCCTTGATATTTAAACAATAAAATAAAAATAGGCCAGCTTTTTTAAAGGCTGGCCTATGGGTAACCCAAAGCTAAAAACAGAATCGTTTTACGCGTTTAGTGCCTGTTCTAAATCGGCTAGAATATCGTCAATATGTTCAATACCCACCGATAAACGAATCATCTCTGGAGACACACCAGCTTGTTTTTGTTCTGCTTCGCTCAATTGACGATGAGTCGTCGATGCAGGATGGCAAGCCAATGATTTTGCATCGCCAATGTTCACCAAACGCTTAAAGATTTTCAAAGCATCATAAAAACGCACACCAGCGTCATAACCATCTTTTAAACCAAACGACAAAATCGCAGAAGGCTTACCTTTCATGTATTTTTCGGCGAGATGGAAGTGTTCAGAACTTGGCAATCCGGCATAACTTACCCAACTGACTTTGTCATTCTGTTCCAAGAATTCAGCCACTTTGAGTGTGTTCTCGGTATGGCGCTCCATACGCAGCGGTAACGTTTCTAACCCTTGCATAAGCATAAATGCATTCATCGGTGATAATGCTGCTCCGGTATTACGCAGTGGTACGGTACGCGCACGCCCGATAAACGCCGCCTCACCAAACGCTTCGGTATACACCACGCCGTGGTAAGAAGGTTCTGGTTGGTTGAAAACAGGAAAGCGGTCTTTGTGCTGTGCCCAAGGGAATTTACCGGAATCCACAATCACGCCACCTAATGTGGTGCCATGCCCACCAACGTATTTAGTGAGAGAGTGAACTACGATATCCGCACCAAATTCGATGGGTTTGCAAAGCACTGGCGTCGCAACGGTGTTATCCACAATCACAGGTACGCCTTGTGCATGAGCAAGCTCCGCCACACGTTCTAAATCGATGATATTACCCGCAGGGTTACCAATGCTCTCGCAGTACACCGCTTTGGTATTTTCATCAATTAATTCGGCCAAACTTTCTGGCTTGTCATCTTTAGCAAACTTCACCTGAATACCTTGATTTGGGAGCATGTGCGCAAACAAGGTATAAGTACCGCCATAAAGTTGCGGCGTAGAAACGATGTTATCGCCCGCTTGCGCTAACGTCAGAATCGCATAGTTAATCGCTGCACTCCCCGCACTCACGACCAATCCAGCAATGCCGCCTTCTAACGCTGCCATGCGTTTTTCCAGCACGTCATTAGTCGGATTCATGATGCGAGTGTAGATATTCCCCGGCACTTCCAAGTTAAACAGATCAGCGCCGTGCTGCGCGTTATCAAACTCGTACGCGACCGTTTGATAAATTGGTGTCGCGACAGATTTGGTGGTCGGGTCAGTTTCGTAACCAAAATGGATAGATAGCGTTTCGTCTTTCATGTTCTTCCCTGTCTTTCATCACTCAAATAGCGGCAAGCAAAGCACTTACCTTGCTTATAAAACTTATATTGCCCAATTTTTCAACAAATAACGTAGGGATGAATCACAGAGATAAAACGCTAATTCAACTGTCCAAGTAACCAGTGACGAAACGTTTCTGTCGCATTCGTACGTGTGTTCATGATCAAGTAATACCCTGCATTGGCAGGAATCGGTTTGAATGGAGAAACCAAACGCTCTGTCGTCAATTCATCCTCAATCAATGCCATTCGAGCCATCGCAATCCCAACGCCAGCTTCGGCTGCAGACATCGCCATATCCGTTCGATTAAAAAAGTGTCCGATATCGGTTTTAAAATCCAACCCCATCGCTGACGCCCAATATAGCCACTCATAGTCACGCGTCGCTTTTTCCCATGGCATCGCATCGTGTAGTAGCGTCGCCTCTTGCCATTGCTTCACTGGCATTGAGTTTTTTTGCTCACCAAACAACGTTTTTAGCCAGCCATGATCCTCAAGGTATTTTGGACTCATCACCGGTAGCAGATGCTCATCCAAAATCAGCTCCGCGTTAGCATTTCTATAAGGATGAAGACCATAGTCAATTGCGACGTCATAGTCTTTTATCTCACTATTTACCAGCGCACCTTCCGCAAAGATTTGTACTTGGATATCCGGATTATCATGATGGAAGCTTTCGAGCTTTGGGACTAACCATTTGAAAGCAAAAGAAGGCGTCAACTTCAAACGAATTTCATTGGTTTGCTTTTCTACTTTGAGCTCATCAAGCAATTTGCTCAGTTCCGAAAAGTGAAACTGCGTCGCTTGGTGTAACTGAGTGCCTTTTACGGTTAAACGAATACCGCGAGAGTGGCGTTCAAATAAAGTAAAACCTAATAACGCTTCTAAATGAATAATTTGTTGGCTTATGGCACCAGTGGTGAGGTGTAAATGTCTTGCGGCACCAGTAAAGCTGCTGTACTCCGCGACTTGGCTAAATAGGCACAAACCACTTATCAGATTACTTTTCATCCTTGAGCCTATAGTTTTTCTAAACGCAGTGTGTAATTTATATCGATTGTTAACAAAAGGTAAAGAAAAGAAACTGAGCACTCTGATAAATGTGTGGAGTGCATCAATGGAAGTCATCGTATTAGGCAGCGGCGTTATCGGCTTAACCTCTGCTTGGTATTTATCTCAAGCAGGCTATCAAGTTACCGTCATTGACCGCCAACCAAGCAGTGCCATGGAAACGAGCTTCGCCAATGCCGGGCAGATCTCATATGGTTACTCTTCACCTTGGGCTGCGCCTGGTGTTCCTGTTAAAGCCATTAAGTGGTTAATGGAAGAGCATGCTCCACTTAAAATCAAACCCACCCTGAATGCCGACATGATCCGCTGGGCGAGTAAAATGGTCGCGAATTGCACCCTACCTCGCTATCAAGTTAACAAGGCTCGCATGCTTTCTATCGCTAACCACAGCCGTATTTGCTTAGAACAGTTACGCCAAGAACACGCCATTGAGTATCAAGGGCGTCAGTTTGGGACCTTGCAAGTATTCCGAACACATCAACAGCTGCAAGCTATTGAAAAGGACATGCAGCTCCTTGAACAAAGCGGAACCCGATTTAAGCTAATGGACGTCGAACAATGTATTGAACAAGAGCCAGGGCTTGCACTTGTGAAAGACAAACTGGTTGGTGGCTTGCATCTACCTGATGACGAAACGGGCGATTGCCATCAATTTTGCCAACAACTAACGGAGCTTGCTAAGGCACACGGTGTCCGATTTGAGTTCGATACTGAAGTAAGCAATTGGGTTACAGTAGGCAAAAAGATCATAGGTGTCCAAACGAACCGAGGACAATTTAAAGCAGACCAATATGTGGTGGCCTCTGGCAGCTACTCTACAGCGCTACTCAAGCAACTCGATATTGATATTCCGGTCTACCCTGTCAAAGGCTATTCACTCACCATCCCGATGGAAGATGAACACTTCTCTCCTCGATCTACTGTGATGGATGAAACCTATAAAGTCGCTATGACTCGATTTGATGACAGAATTCGCGTAGCTGGCACCGCAGAATTAGCAGGGTTTGATGCTTCCCTTCCACAAAAGCGCAAAAACACCATCGAAATGGTCATCCGTGATCTTTTTCCTCGTTGTGGTGACTTCAGCCAAGCTGAGTTTTGGAGCGGCTTTAGGCCAATGACGCCTGATGGCACACCAATTATCGGTGCGACTAAATACGATAACCTTTTTACTAACACCGGACACGGAACTCTGGGCTGGACGATGGCTTGTGGCTCAGGTCAATTGCTAGCAAGCGTAATGAAAGGTGAAAAAGCAAAAGTGATGGATAATGCGGAGCTTAACCTTTGTCGTTACGCCTGAGGACATGACTGAACAAAAAACAGGCAGACACTTACTCCACAAAATGCATAACCACTGGCATTTTTAACTCATCAAAATCGCAGCACATTTAAATGACAATGTGCTGCATAATTAATCATCAGGCAAATCTTCTACCTAAAAGGAGCAAATAAGCAACAAGAACCAAATTTTAACAACTACTCTCCATTCTGTGTTCATCATCACGCTACAAAGGATTTGTAGCTAAAAAAGTTAACAATTGCATTACATAAAGGGTAATGTATTGTGTGAAAAACAACCACAAACACAACTAACAGGGAAAATACTCATGCAGTCATTAGTTGATTTTCTGAATGGAATTATTTGGAGCCCGGTACTGATCTATTTGTGCCTTGGCGCAGGTTTGTTCTATTCAATCATGACGCGTTTTGTACAAATTCGTCACTTCTTTGAGATGTGGCGCTTATTACTTTCAGGGAAGAGTTCAACAAAAGGGATATCATCATTTCAGGCACTTGCCGTTTCACTATCTGGCCGTGTAGGTACAGGTAACATTGCTGGTGTTGCCGCTGCTATCGGTTTCGGTGGCCCAGGCGCCGTATTCTGGATGTGGGTCGTTGCCTTCTTTGGCGCTGCAACCGCATACGCAGAATCAACACTTGCACAAATTTATAAAGAAGAAGACGAAGGCGAGTTCCGTGGTGGCCCTGCTTACTATATTGAGAAAGCAATGGGACAAAAATGGTACGCTTGGATCTTTGCTATCGCGACCATCTTTGCTTGTGGTGTTCTACTTCCTGGCGTTCAATCGAACAGTATCGGTAACGCAGTAGAAGCCGCATTTGGCTCAGGTGACATGATTGAAACCGCTATTGGTACCTTCAGTTTTGCTAAAATTTTCACTGGTACGGTTGTTTGTGTCATTTTGGCTTTCATCATTTTTGGTGGCGTAAAGCGTATCGCGAACTTTACCCAAGTCGTTGTACCATTTATGGCGTTAGCTTACATCATTACTGCGTTTGTCATCATCCTTCTAAACATTGGTGAGGTTCCGCGCATTTTCGGCATGATTATTGGTGACGCGTTCACACCAATGGCAGGCGTTGGTGCAGCAATCGGCTGGGGTGTAAAACGTGGTGTCTACTCCAACGAAGCAGGTCAAGGTACTGGTCCTCACGCAGCAGCAGCAGCGAGTGTTGATCACCCAGCTCAGCAAGGTCTTGTTCAATCTTTCTCTATTTACATCGATACACTACTTGTGTGTTCAGCAACCGCGTTCATGATTCTTATCACTGGCGCGTACAACGTAAATGGTGCGATTGAAGGTACATTCCTGGTTCAAAACCTACCAGCGGATATTGGTGCAAATGGTCCTGTGTTTACACAGATGGCGATCGAAAGCGCACTACCTGGCGTGGGTAAACCATTCATCGCAATCGCTCTATTCTTCTTCGCGTTTACGACCATTCTGGCTTACTACTACATTGCAGAAACGAACATTGCTTACATTCGTCGTACGTTCAAAGTAAATGGACTGATGTTTATTCTGAAAGTCATCATTATTTCATCCGTGTTCTACGGAACCGTGAAAACCGCCAACTTAGCATGGGCGATGGGTGATGTAGGCGTAGGACTGATGGCGTGGCTAAACATCATCGGTATTTTGATCATCTTCTTTATGTCGAAGCCTGCACTCAAAGCACTGAACGACTACGAAGAGCAACAAAAACGTGGTGTGACCGATTTTACATTTAACCCTGTTGCACTGGGCATTAAAGGCGCAGATTACTGGGAAGATAAGTACCGACGTAAAACGGGTAAAGCACCAACGGCAGACAGCAATAGCGCAGAAACTGTTGAGCAACCATCAACATAGCGTTATCACATAAATAAGAAAAAGCAGTGGTCCGATTGAGGACATAAAAAAGGGGGATTAACCAATGGTTAATCCCCCTTTCTTCATTATGAGTAACAGCTTAGGCGATAACCGCTTCAACTTTACGAGCGATTTTTGCTTTACCTACAGGTAACACTTCACGACCAAATTCGTTGTTCAGTACTTGTGCCATTGCGAAGTAAATTGCACTTGCGCCACAGAAGATACCCTCGAAGCCAGCGATAGCACCGATCACTTCGCTACCAGTGAAATCACGAGCAGCAAGCAAGAAGAATAGGATAGTTAGAGAGCCAAATACCACTTGCTTCGCTGTTGGGTAACATAGAGAACCAATGAACATGAAACCAGTGAAGATGCCCCAAAGCGCTAGGTACCAACCCATAAAGCTTGCAGGGCTTGCAGGAAGACCCATGTGAGGCATTACGATTAGACCAACCAATGTTAGCCAAAATAGACCGTAAGAAGTAAACGCAGTTGTGCCGAACGTATCACCGCGTTTAAAGCACATGATGCCAACGATTACTTGGCTAAGGCCACCGTAAAAGATGCCCATCGCTAGGATCATAGAGTCAATTGGGAAAAATCCTGCATTATGAATATTGAGCAGAATAGTGGTCATACCGAAACCCATTAGACCTAGCGGTGCTGGGTTAGCCAGTTTTGTCGACATGTACAAATACCTTTTTTCAAAAATGTTGATAAAAAATGCGCGCGAATTTTAATGGGCTGCAGAACAAAAGAGAAAAGCTGTTATTGAAAACTTAGATTCCATAAATAAACCACTACATATATAAAAAAAGACCCTGCAAAAAAGCAGAGTCTTTATAGATGGTTAGGTTGTTTTTTACTCGATCACTGACAAGAAATCTCGTCCCAGAACCAGTTGCTTTGCGTTGGGCTTTCCCATACTCCAGGGCCATTTTTTGCGACAAAACATTTGTTTTGGTACGTCACTTTATCGCCGTTAGCGACTTGCGTTACACCCGGCTCCCACTGAATAAAATTGCCTGTCACTGGTGGTTCTGGCTCGGTTACTGGCGGCTCTGGCTCAATCACCGGTGGTTCAGGTTCCGTTGTAGGCGGCTCCGTAGGAGTGCCTGAAACCAGCTTCCAAGGGTCTCCTTTCGTTGGCTCATTACCTTGTGACCACCATTTCGCTTCGTAAACAGCACCTTGGTAAGAAACTTGATCACCCGTGTTATATACTTTGCCAGAATCCCAAGCTGCCACACCACCTACAGGCGGATCGACCGGATCCACTGGGTCTAACTTGTCAACTACACGAACTTCTGGCCAACCCGCATGAGATTGGTAGAAGTTAGTTACACATTTCTCATAATCACCCGCAACTAGCGCAGAGTAAGCCGTTTGGAAACCAACAAGCTCACATTCAAATGAGTGACCTCCAGGACGATCTGAGTAGTATTTCCAGTTACCATCCCAGTTGGTGTAAAGCACGTCTGTCGCACCATTTAGATTTAAGCTGCCGTAAGGCGTCTGCTGCCAACAGGTATTGGTCTCATCGGCTTCAATTGGAATTTGATAATGAGCGGCAAGTCCTTCCCAATAGCGAATACGGTTAACAGGTTGACCTTTATCTTTGTTTTGCTCCCCACACTCAATACCACCATTGATCACGTTGATGGTCGTACCAAAGCCGTAACCAATGCCAGCATCAAGCTCACGCTGTGAAGGCACCCAAGTACGGTCAATCACATGTAGCATTGCTGGTTTCGGTGCTTGTGGGGTTAGGAAGAACCAGATAGCCGATGCTAAGTTCAGCCACGAATCCGCAACCAAGCCTGGATTTTTCAACAATACAGATGCATCGCCATCAAACATCACTTCAGAGAACGCGCCATAGTTAAAATGGTAAGAAAGCTGTTTTGCACCACGTCCAAAGTAACCTTGTCCAGGTTCACATGGCCAGCGTTTGTTTTGCCAGTCATTTTGACCACAACCTGTTGTGTAACCTTCTTGCCCTTCAGACCATCCCATTTCTCGCACATGAACCAAAGCTTGCTGCCACTCTTCCAACCCTAGCGGATTATCCGATACGTTATCGATCGAAATATGGCCACCGGTTTCCTGTGCAAAGTGAGCAAACGCTGTCACGATCGATTTTTTACAAATCGCATCCGAATCACGACCGTCTGTGTACTCACCACAGAATGCTGGGAACTTGCCAATTGCACGTAGGAAACGCGTGTAAGTGTATTCAGGTGCCGCCATTTGAGTCAGGAAGTCCCACTCACTTTCGGGGAATACACGCTCTACACGCTTCACGTTTTCTGGGTTGGTTGTCGCCCCTGGAACAATCGCTTCAACCACTGAGTTCGGGCGTGTCTCTAATGCTTGTGACCAAATGGCATACATAGGATCAGAAGTTTTGCTTTGCTCTACGGCTTGAACGTCACCACGAGCAATAACATAACCATTCGGATTTTGCGGATCGGGCTGAATATTCATACTCGCATTCACTTGTGCTGCTAAGACACAACTCAATGCAAGAGGAAGATGTTTGAGTGCAAACATGTCTAGTCTCCGGATTTCAACAATACAATATACGAGGAATAACTAGACATATAGTGGATCATATATACGAAACACCGAGCCAAGTACGTTGATTCTGCGAGACAAAATGAATAAATAGGTCCTCACACACATTTTGTCACAAGAAAAATGTTACCTTGACTCAAAAGAAAAGCGGAGACCCTGTGAGCCTCCGCTTTGTGATGCTTCTCTCTTTATTGTTCTGCCGAAACCACCTCTAGCTTCGCGGTTGACTTTTGTTTAGACAGCACAAAATAAACCACACACTGAGAAATAATTGCGGCAAGCACAATCACTGGTGAGGCGTTGATTCCAGCTAAAAGAAAACACCCCAATGCGATCATTCCATTGAGTAATGCGTAAGGCAATTGTGTACGGAAGTGCTCATACTGTTCACACCCCGCTCCTGTCGACGACAAAATCGTAGTTTCAGAGATGGGAGAACAGTGATCGCCAAACAAGCCACCAGATAATACCGCACCAATACAAACCAACAGTGGTGCATCAATCGCGACGGCAGTTGGGATCACTAATGGCATCATGATGGCAAACGTCCCCCAAGATGATCCCGTAGCGAACGAGATAATACCGGCCAGTAAAAACGCAACCGCTGGCAATAACCAGTAAGGGAAACCGGCTTGAGCTTGTTCAGCAATGTATGCAGCTGCACCTAATTCTTTCCCAACCGAGCTAAGCGCCCAAGCCAATACCAGAATCACCGCCACTGACATCATGTTTGACATCCCTTTCAGATAAACCTGAATACCATCCGAAAGCTTTCTTACTCCATAAAACGCCATCAGCGCAATTAAAGTGAAGGCCGCGAAGAAATATGCAGAAGAAAGTGCAGCCCTAAACGTTGATCCTGCCACTTTTTGAAATGGAAAACCGTGTGGCACAAGGATGGTACATAGAACCACCAGCATAACGAGCAAAGGTGCCCATACAAAACTAGATTTTGCATTTTTATGCGTAAACACATTCATGGACTCCTGCACTTTCCCAAAGTCGGAGCCCTGCTCTGCTAGTTGTTCAGCCTTCGCCATCGGTCCGAAATCTAATTTGAAGAAAGAGACAATCGGCACAATCGCGATCGCAAGAAAGGCGTAAAACTGATACGGGATCGCACCAATGAAAGCATCCCAATCACTCATACTGACATTCAGGGCAGTAAACTCTTTTTGAATCAATCCCATGATGTAAACGCCCCATCCGATAAAAGGGATCAAGATTGCGACGGGAGAGGAAGTAGAGTCGATAATAAAAGCTAATTTTTGGCGTGATACTTTTAACTTATCAAATAAAGGGCGAAAAACAGGGCCAACAATCAGTGGTGTACCAAGGTCTGAGAAGAAAATAACCACACCACCGAACCATGCGGACAGTTGAGCTTGGCATTTACTCGCAACCCATTGAGTAACCTTTTGAGCAAACGCCACACCACCGCCAGATTTCTCCATCAAGGCAACAAAGCCACCAATAAAGACCAAGAGCAAAATGACGCCCGCATTGTAGCTGTCAGTTAATTGCGGCAGTAGATAGCTTTTCATCAATGCACTAAACGAGTCTAGTGGCCCTTTTTCGACAAATGTCCCTTCGAGCATAGCGACACCACTCACCACACCGGCGAATAAACCAACAACGACATTTCTTGTGGTCAGCGCGAGGAAAAGAGTAATAAGGATGGGAATGAGAGAGGTAACGTCAGCCTGTTCCATAGCAATACCATTTATGATAATCAAACAATTAAAATGAATATATATTTAATTTAACCGCATGTATATATCTCTCACGAAAAAGTTGAGCCTCCTCTTCACAAACTTGAAGTACAAAAAAACCAGCCCGAAGGCTGGTTCTTATAAACTCAACTGTCTAGAGGAAAATTATTCCCACTCGAATATCAACGAGCACAAAATACATCTAAATAACAGCTAGTTAGAAATGCCACCTTTCTCGATACCATCATCTATACCATGCGCAGAATTTTTTTGATTTTTTGCTGCTCGTCTACGTTTTAGTTCAGCTTTAGCCCAGACGGAGGATTCCTTCATATCATCACGAAGTGCTTCTATCTCGTTAGGAGAGAGCGCACGTGGGGTAGATTTTGTTTTACGCACTTTTCCTATCCTATTTAGAGTTATTAACCTCGAGCCTTCACAACCCAAAGTCGACCAGATTTCTCTATGATTAAATTTGATTCAGGTGCTTGAAGAACTAAAACACATTTTCAATGTTATCTACTATTCAGGTTTCAAACTTTGCATAACTGCATCCACCATATCTTTATTAGTTAATCTAAAGTTGTAGTGAGCATATTTCTGCTGAGTTTTAACATTATTATCAGCGCTTTGCGATTTTTCTATTTCTTTTTTGTACGAATTTAATTCATCCTTGTACACGCCATCACTACGTTTATCCACCCCCAATAAGTTGAAGACGTACCACAATAACGCAGCCCTTTCTGTGATAATCAATTTCTCATCTGTTAATCCAAAATCAGCAACCACAGTTTCTTTTTTCTTTTCGGACAACCTACCATGAGGAACTAACAATAGAGGCACCTGTGTATTCCACTCTCTGTCCTTACTTAGTTCTTCTTCAGGCCTTCTAATCTCAGTTGGAAGCTCTTCTACATGACAAGCACGGGAAAAGTTGAAGTTTCTAAATACTCCAGAGCCACTAGCATCCTTTCTATAAAATGCGCGAAATACCCAGTTTATCCCATCAAAAACAATTGATAATGGCAAAAGTATTCTTTCGTCATGGTTGTCACTACTACTAGAGTAATAGACACACTTAATTGCATACCCTGATGCAAGTGCTCTCGTAATCTTTTCTACATTATTTATATCAAGTTTGGTTTGGTTACCAATTCGTACATAAGGCAGCTCTGGTGTATTGTACAATTTGTTTTTGTTAAACCCATTAGCAAGCATACCTAACGCCGTTTCTGCATCAAGGTGTAGAAGAGGTTCAAAGCTCTCCCTTAGGATCTCGTTTACTCTTAACCTAGCGTTATAGTGCATATTATGCGGTCTAAACTCAGCGTATTTTGTCATCATTTTCGAGGCGGAAGCTTCCGCTAAACCGAACATAGCTCTAAGGTCTGAACGATTAATCATTCCTGTAAAACGTAATTTAAAATCGATATAAGCCATTCGTTCAGCAATGTTGTGGTCGTCACCAATATCCAACCCAAAAATACTTGTATTCTTCATTATGAACTCCTATCAGCACTTACTTACTATATCACCATTCAGAGCATGCACGTATACTTTTGATACGATATGTGACTTATTTTTGATCCTATTGCTTGACTATTATACACGAAACTGGAATACTTAAAGTATAGGTGAGATAGGCTCACCTTTGTAAAAGGAAAATACTATGGCTACAAATGGCAAAAGCGGCGATAACCGCCGTCATGGCGCAGTGCGTCAACGCACTCAAACTCAGACAAAGTCTGGACATTGGGTAAAACGAAATTCAGAAACAGGACAGTTTATGGACGTGAAAAGTGATGGCACTCCATGGAAAGGGGTGACCAAAGAGAAATAAAAAAAGCACCTTAGTTAAAAACTAAAGTGCTTTTTTCAAGTGAGGTAAAATCAGTTCGCCAAAACTGATGGCCCTACACTAGAGGTCTCAAGCCCGATAAATACAGACTCTATACCTAATGGTTATAAAGTATAGTAGCTGCATTTTGTGTTTACCTCAACAACAGAGATCCCTCTTTCACCATTTTTTGAAGGAGTCTCTAATGAGCACTCATAAAAAAGATGTACACGTATGCGCATATGTACGCCGCCGTAAAGGTCTATTGGAGTATGTATGTAGTCACTGGCGTTCTTCTCCAGGTACTCGTTAATACAAGATGCGGCTGTTTAGCAGCAGCCGCTCTTTTTTCAACACACTCCCAAACATTATTTACTCACTTGGACATTTTAACTAATGTGTGTACGACTGTAGGTGAATAATAAAGTCTCATACTAAAAACGTAAGTAACCCCGTTCCTACCGTTTTAAATTAAATGTGATCAGAAATAAAATTTCATACTAATTGCTACTACTAAGTCTGAACCAAGCTACAACTGAGTATAAAAGTATCATACTGTTTGCAACTCAGCGCTGGGCAAAATGTAAGCTAGCGGGAAGACCAAACTATGTTCTTTTTAAATAGATAAAGAATGGTGAAACCTCATATATTTGTTAGCCATACTACTTTAGTTTATTGAGAGCTGTTCCATTTAGCTGACCAAAGCCATCAGGTATACCTACTTTTTCAAACTCCGTAAAACCAAAGTAGAGTTCACCTTTGTCACCACCAACATGAGACATTACTCCTGACCAATATAGCGAATTAACACTCAAATCAATTGGATCTAACGGCATACCTGAAAATACTGGTTTCCCCCAATTCCAAAGCTCATCGACAACTAATTGATCGCTACCATACTTAAACACTCGAACAACGGCGTAATGGCTATCAAGTGTTGCTCTACCATCTTTTATGAAAGAAACCCATAGTATTTGGAAGTAACCTTTAATTGGATGATTGTTAAAAAAGTAACCACCGCCATTACGTAGAGAAGAGAAAATTTGCTTCCTGTCTGGAAACTCCAATACCCAATCATGTCCGGAAGTACCCATTACTGTTAATTCATCCACGGATTTTTCTATAACTTCTTCATCAGAGTTTCTTGCTCCAAAGTGAGTAAATGGGCGCGCTATGGGAGATAAATCGCGTTCAGGGTTCATTTCGATTGCTAGGTTAACTGATGGTAACCCTATATAAATCCATGCACCTTGGTTATTCTTTCTTAAAATTAATGGTGCAATTCCTCGACTATCCGCCCAAACTGACTTAAATCTTATGTGGATTTCCTTCTGCCCATCTTTATCAATGTCGATTAACTCTACATTGTCGAATACCATCACATCAGGGTATGGAACTTCGAACATTGCCAATGACTTTATTTCGAAAAAGCCATCTTTGCCTAATAGCTCATCAATTAAGTTAGCATCTTTTCTCTCATATACACTGATCCATCTGAATAGATTGTCCTTATCATCAGTCATAGTCCCGAAGAAGAAAACTACTTTGTTCGAACTTAGATCTATCTCTTGGGATAGGTACTTGTTTAACTCTAAGTCCTTAAAACTTCCGCTATAATTCTCCTCGATATACTTTTCAGTTATGCTAAACAGCTCTGATTTAATTTCTTCAGAAGAAGATGGTTGTGAATAAATATAAAAAACAATACATGTAAACAAAATACTTCCGATAGCCGTAAATACATTTGAAAACAGATTTTCCTTAATTTTTTCTAGCACTATATCTCCTAGCGTCCTTGTATAGCTAACGTCGGACTTTAACACTCCTGCTTCAACTACTTGTTAGGGTTTGTTACCAAACCTCAACACCTTCAGTATCAGAAATAAGAACTTCTTTCTTAGTTTTTAGCTGGGCTTGGCAATTTTAAAATTCCAGTTCTAAACGATGATAATTCATTTTGCATTGGACCCTGACGGTTTATTTGTTGCCCTTGCATCAATTAAAACTAGTTCTTTACCTTGGTTCAACTCCAGATCTTTAAGTGCCTTTAACACTTTATTTAGCTCAGAATCGCTGAAGTAGAGAATTACCTTAATCGATTTTTTGGTCTGATTGGCAGCTTTGTAAACCTCTACCTGCTTTGCCAGATTCTGCTTTAGTTTACTGTTACTAGCCAGCTTAAACTCAACAAGGGTGCTATCTTTAGACCCCCTTGATATTTTGTAATCTACAGGCCCTCGACCGTTATTGACCTCTGCGTTCACGTCTTCTTCAGCTGCATACCAGGTTAGACGGAATATAAGTTGCAAATCTGACTCTCGCTTTACCGGCTCTCCCTTAACGTAGAACAGACGATAGCCATCGTTGCTTTCAATTACCTGCTTTAGAAATGCAACTCGATTATATGCTTCCTCAAAAGTATCCCCTTTTTGTGAATAGAAGACTTTTTGCTCTCTAAGAATCTCTACAAGATTAGTAACTTGTTGAATAAATACAGCTTCAGTTTCTTTTACTTTTTGTTCGCTTAGAGCGACCGCCTCATACCCATGGTCTTCTTTATATCTAATGTAGTGATCAATGAGTGCAGGGAATTTGAGAAGAGTTCTGGAAATAGCCTGATTAATTTCTCTTTGATTTGCGCGCTCAGGTATTTGCCTCAGCAAATACTCATTGATTTGGGCGCGAAGCTCGACATTTGGTATGGAATCAGCTATTTCATCAAAGTCTCCAATAATGTCATGTTTGTTAATCCAGGCTTCATCTTTCGTAAGGATATCCTTTGGTGTTAAAAGAACAAAATCACCGTCAATATATGGCAAATTGTATCGCTTAGAGATCCACCTGCGAGTTTTATAATCGAACTTAGCATGCTTTACACTTACTTCTTTGCACCTTGACTTGTGCAAATGAGCATTTGCGAAATTCTGGGTATATTCACATAGATACCCTTTTATTAAGTTTGTTGTGAAATCACTGATCGAGTCTTTTCCAACTCCATCCTTGATAAGACATAATTTTTCTAGGTGGCTACTTTTAGTGATCTGCTCATTGCCGAAGTTATTAAAGATTGAGCTTAGATTTTCATTTAGAGCAGTGGCAAACTTTGTTCCTAATCCTGAACCACCATTACCTACTTTACTGTAACCAAGCCAGTTCTGCTTAACCTCGGGGAAAAGAAACCAATGTTTAATCAAACCTTTAGAAATGGCCCCTTTATCAGACATTTCGCGTAGAAAGGTAATATATTTGATTATCTCTTGATGTAAGTTTTGATATTCATCCTTCTCACTACTAAAAAGTAGAAAGGGATCTATGAAGACTGGAAGGTCATTGATGAGGGAAACGTTGAAGGCACCATAATTATCAAGGTCTTCCTTTGACAATCCAAAGTAGTCCGAAAAATAGATATTCACCGATCCCTCTCTTGAATTTAAAAAGTATTTTTAAGCAGACATAATCTGAATAATCATTAATAAACAACTAAATTCATATTCTGATATTAGTAAAGGGAGGTCAAGAACTGGTGATAAAAAGTAGTCAATGATCTCGGGCGAGCCCAATTTGGGGTACTTTCGATTTAGAAATGGCAGCGTACTGATGCTGTCGCTGCCATTTTAGTATGAGACTTTATGACTCTCCCACAACGAGTCAAAGAATTGATCTAACTGTAATTAGAGTCCGTACGATTCACGAAGCTGGCAACCTCCTCATTGCGCTCCTGCTGGCGTTCCTGGGCATACGAAACGTAATCCTCGACATTGGAAGTGTGCTTTTCTGGATCGTGTTCTTGCCATTCTGCGTGTGATTGGCGAGCTTTTTCCTGGTCTTCACTGGACAGAGAATCAAAGCCGCCAGTTTGGTTATTCCAGCCGCGATTGTCACCGCTCAAGCTGTCACTACTAAACGACGGTGAAGAGTTGTTATTTGCGGATTCGTTGCTGTCGCCATTAGATTCCATACTCTCGCGTATAGATGTAGCCAATCGACCGCCTGCAGTCTGGTTTACTGTGTCCTGAAACTTCTCTGCTACCTTTGCTCCCACCCCTTTAGCTAGTTCGCTTGCTGTGCCAGCAGCCAAAGAGGAAGCATGACTAAACCCTGCCGCTTGAGCAAATGGGGAGCTTCCAGCGCTAGCGTAGTCACTTCTAGAACTGTCCCTACCCCAGCTTTCGTTAACATCATTAGAACTACCACTACCAAAACTCGGCATACCTTCTTCTGACAAACTAGACTGGGCTTTAGTAACAGCTGCTTTGATGGCATTCGCTCCACCAACAGCATTTGCTGCACCACCCAAGACTGCGGAACCGGCCATTTTAACCCCAGAAACTCCCATACTAGCTGCTGTCACAGTAGCTCCGACAGCAGCACCAGCACCAAAAGAGCCAATTCCTGTAGAGCCTACACTACCACCTGATACCAAGCCAGAAAGCATAGGGGGAACCTTGTCTACCAAAAACAGTAAAATCAGAGATATAACCAACATAACGGCCAGCTCTTGACTTGCCATGTTCTCAGAACTCATTTGGTTGTGGTAATCCACGAGAAACTGCTTACCAATGGCAACAATCAACACCATCGCCAGCAATTGAGCAGCCAAACCTAGTATGGCTTTGTAATAGTTAATTGCTATGTCTGAGGTCCAACGAGAGCCTCCAAAGCCTAAAAAGAAAACCCCGGCATAAAGCAGTATCCAACTGGCCGTTAAAAGAAGCAGTAAGTTGACAGAAACAATAGCCAAAACAACCAACACAGCTAAAGCCATAAGTTCCATAATTAATGCTGTAGGGAACTGCCTCCAACTGAGTTCTGAAGTAGCCTCGACAGTTTTGTCATAAAGCTCAAACCCCATATCTAAAATACTCGATGGCCCGAGTTTACTACTGCTAAGCCCTCCGGCATCAGCCCCAAGTTGTTGCAATGAATCAACAATTGTTCCCGCGATATTCATCCCATGCGTAGCGTTGGATAGTAACCACCAGTAAAAACCCGTAAAAAGAGTGAAGCGTATGAATTCAGCGAAGAACTCACCGATATCGGCTTTGCGTAGCAACATGAACCCAAAAGTAATCACCATTGAAATAATCACTAACGTCCAAAAAAGCCGAGTTGCTGCAGCCTCAATCGTGGGCCCCCACATCGATGTAGCACCGTGAAAGCGGCTAAGCACATCATTCATAACTCCGCTGCTGCTCAATTCATCAGCAACAGCTACTCCAGGCAACAGGAAAATCACGACCACGAAAAAACTACCAAACATAATATTTTTCATAGTACCCCCGTTAAAAGTCATCTTCTGGACTGGGATTAAACTCCCACTTGCCCATTTGCTGAGCTTTACGAAAAGACTCGCATTCACTCGAAAATACCTGGCGTTTCGCTGCGCTTTTAATCTCGGAAAGAGCTTGTCGATATGCTTCTCCAGTACAGGTCACTTTATTTGCTTCTGGTGAAATATCTTCACACCCGATAAGCAAAACAGTCACTACAGCCAATATAGGGAAAATTGACTTTTTCATACCCAATTCTCCTTAAAAATCATCGATTGGACTTGGCTGAAATTCCCAAGAGCGTAACTGCTTTTCTCTAGCCTCTCCCCTGGCATGTGCATCACTCTCTGACGCCAGCCTAGCGGCTTCAGCATTCTGCTGAGCAATTAGTAAGCTACGGATTTGAAGGAGTTGGTTGGCCTGATTGCTGGCGAGTTGGTTAGCATAGCCAATAGCAGCTAACTGACCATCAGCTCCCTGAGCTGCAGACTGTAAGCGGTGCAGCTGACGAGCGTCGGCCTGCAAGTTTTCATGCTGTAACTTCAAGCTCTCAAATAGGGCATCGTTTGCCGTTTTCTGGGATTCAGACGCTAAACGACGGTTTTCTTCCATCGCGGCTTTTTCTGCTGGCGTACACCCTCCAGAACCGTTAAAGCAAGGTGAACTGCGGTAGTAGGCCACATCCTGGAATTTGCTTAGGTAAGCATCAAGGCTACCAAGCTGGTTTTGATAGTAAGCAAGCGTATTGGTGGCATGAGTTAAATCATCAATCGTCGATTGCGCCTGGTCCCAAATATAAGCCGCTGGGGCCATCGTGTTTTGCAGCTGGTTTTCATACTGCTGCAACTGAGTTTGGTACTGTTGGATCTGCTTGGCTGTTTGAGTGACAGACTCCATTGCTGACATAATATTTTGTGTCAGGTTCGTTCCATCAACAACCGGAATCCCAGCGATTACCGGTATGGGAGAGATAAATGATAATGAAATAGCAGCCGTAGTTATTTTAGCCGCTAAAATACGTACGTTGTTCATAATTGAGTGCCCTTAGTATTGTCGTGACTAAGTTGCACCCACCAACCTGTATCGGCCCAAAATCTATAGATATGAGCCTCTACCCCTACTGAAAGTCAGCGGTGAATGTGGACCTCTACAAAGATAGGTTATCACTTTCTATCCTGGCGTCCGACCTGCGCGACACCTTAAAAACGCGCGGCCTCAGAGCTTTGAAACATAGGTGTCATTCCCCTTAAAACTGGTTAGGAGTTCCAAGGGTTAAAGTCGAGAATTAGAGACCTCGTAGAGCTGGATACCGTTGAGCCCGAAAGTGCGAATAAAGGACGAGTGAAATAGGAACCATCAACTTGTTGGTGGGCCTACTTCACCTATCCTGCCCGCACCTCAACTCTGTTTATCCATGTTTTGCTATCTGCATATATCTGCAAAGACCACTAATCTCACCTGTATTTGTATGTATATGTCTGAAATCACATTGGAAAGACTGGTAATATTATTTCGCTTCCGAATATCCCCCGCCCCTCAAATGTCAATAAATGTTGAAACGCCAAGAGAATGAAATACTAAAGAAATTAATTTTCAATAACTTAAAAACCACCTATGCCGTTCAAATCCGTTCTATTGACAATTTCAGACATGTATAAATCAGCTTAACAGTTCGGTATTTTATAGACTGTATTATTCCAATTTCGATACTCAAACGGCTCAGTCTTTACCAAATTATCCACTGTATTTTTCTCTTAACTACAGGTTAATTTTTTATATAGGTATACCTACAGGAAAGTACTATAGGAGGATCCACAACCATCTGTTATTCAAAAACTTTTTTGCCTTTCGCGGGACAGAACATGCGCACTCCGGGACAAAACATGCGTAAACTGGGACAAAACATGCGCAAAACTCCCCTTTAAAGCGGGACAAAACATGCGTGGATAACTTTCTAATTTTCCAGACTTACTAACACCTAAAACGATGGTTCATACTGTTCCATCACACTTCAATATCCCGTTCAATCTGTCGTTTTGTCCGACGAGGTACTTGAGGAGCACTTGGCTTCAAAAGTAATCCTTTTTCGGTTGGAGTAGCATCTAGTTCTGGCCATGCCAGCTGTACCTTTATAAGTCCCCCCTCGAACCCTTGTTTAAAGTCTTTGACAGTGGCGTAATTCGCTCCAAATTGTCCCATCAAACCTAACCAAGGGATAATTGTGGATCGCTTTAAATAACTCACCCGATAAGTCGCCCAGCAATATATATCTACTGCCATCGGAGAACGCTTAATCAACCGCAGAACTCTCATATCCAAAGGGACAGGTTTATCTGTAATAAGTTGAAAAAACTTAGGCGATAGTTCCACCCAAGATTCTCCTAATGAATCTTGATCGGATTGCTTTGTACTCCACCAAATATGGGAAATATCAGCAACCCTGGCTCCAGTTTCATCTTCACAAATATATCCACTTTCATCATTTAGTTCTGTATAACTGACACTAATAGTAGTTTTGAACAACCGCCGCATTTGGTCCTTAAAGGGGCCTATTGACCCATTTTCTCCCCCACTTGAACGCACCCCTAGTTTTTTCATAAAACTGCTTTGAGAATCTCCTAGTTCAAGCTTGCGAGCTTCCTGTTCAGTGATAAAACCATTATCCAGTTTTGACTTATTTCTTACTGCTTGTGTACTTACCCAAAGCAAGAGATAGCGTGCATAACAACCGAAAGGTAAACCTACTGATGATGGTGCCATCATGTGCATTGTGAAATTACCATTCTTCCGGCTCCACTCATTCGATTCTGGCTTGCTGTGCGGCATGGTTGCTTGAATCAGAAGTCGAGCCATAAATCCGAGTTCATTAGCCTCCTGAGCACTGCATTCTTGAATCTCTATGATGGAGTCTACGTAGCTCGATCTCACCTCAACTTTTGTTTTATGGCGCGCTACTGGAACATTTTTTTTCTTGTTTGATACAAGGAGCTCTGTATCCATAAAATCTTCAAACGACATATTGATTACTGACTACCAAAAAAAACCCGGTCTAGCGGCTTTTAATGCAGACCTGCGTTTTTCTTCTATCCAGTTCTCAACCTCTGCAAGATCCCAGGCCACACTACGGCTAGTAAGTACTATTCGTCGAGGAAACTCTCCCCGTTGTTCCATGTTGTAGATAGTCCGATCAGACAACGGAATCATTTTTAACAATGTCTTTCGGTTAATTAGTGTTTTGTTTGTCCATGGCTCCATAACTAGTCCTCCTCTTCATTCTTTGCTAGATAATGTCAGGCTTTGCTAGTAGATTACGTACTTACATTGGACAAATAAGTTGAATGGAAGTGGATAAAGAAAAGAAAGTTGAAGAACGATTGGGAGATTTCTACATACCTATATGGGACGGTTGCGATAAATCCGTAGCCGCTGCTGTTCATCAATTTAGAGAAAAGTGGCATTCATACTCGGAGTTATCAAAAAGCCACAACATTATCAGCTTAATAAAAGAGTTAATTGACCCTGCGACTTGCGAATTTATAGATAAAATTCCAGCTGATTATCTGGAACTCTTACCAATATATCCTCCTCAATGTAGCTACAGCGATCTGATTAAATTTGGAGGTTTTCGGTATACCGTGGATCAAATTCACCACTATCTTCGAAATTTTGTAGACAACAGTTCATATACTGAACAGCGAAATTTATACATTTCGACTCAGGAAACTCTTAAGAATTTGTTTTCGCTGTGTGAAGGTAAAAGACCCAAAAGGTCAAATTTGACACCTGATATTTACTTAAACACTGAACGAAGAAGGAGTTTTTGTGCCTTCTGTGGGAATCCAACAGAATTCTCTTTATTCATGACAAAATGGGTTGAAGGCCAGTTTCTTGAGAATGAGGAGGATGCCGAAGGCAAAAAAAAGAGAGCTGTTCTCAGCCACACTTACTGCCTAAATCACAAGCCTAAGCTACAAGATGGTTCTTGGAATTCAATGTACAAGCAAGCTAAACGCTCTTCCAAACAGTTTGATCAAGAAGTTTTAAGATTACGCCGCCAAGTAGCTCAACCTGGTCGCCACAATGCTATGTCAGGAGATAAACTTATAGATGAGTATTTTTATTACTATCTCCAAGACAAGACTATCAAGCCCGAGCAATCCGATGCACTCTTTGAATATGTAAGAACGACGTATTCCAATCCCGTTACTTTAGATAAATCAAGTTACGAGGAGCTACTAGCCATTGCAAATCAATTAACTGCCGTTGGCTCAGCTTTAGGACCTGATGATGAAGGGGCTTTACGTAACATAGCCCGAAGAATTGTCGATTCACGACTTACTGACAATAAGAAAAGAATGCTAGCTCTGAGAAAGCAAGGCCTTAGTCAGGAGGAGATTGCTCAAAAGCTAACTCATCTTGGTGGTAAAAAAATATCTCACCAAGCTGTGTCTAAAGCACTAGGAACTATTCGCGATGAGTTTCTCTTACCACGCTAGAAGAACTGGCAAAATTTTAGCGGCTAAAATACGACTAAAAGACCACATTACCTCTACTTATCAAACTCATTTAACGCCAGCAGCTTTGTAAATAAATACTCATTTTGCTCTTCTATTTGTTGTAGACAACATGCACTTTTGATATTTGATACTATAATCATGCACTTATTGATCACTTGACCAACTCATGGAAGGTATATGACCATACAAACATCTCAAAAAGAAAATTGGGAAAGGCAATTAGAGAGTAAGATCAAAAGCTTATTACAACGAGGAGTGACTAGCTTTGAAGAAGTTTTGCCTTTGTGTGATGGAGCTCAACCCAAAGATGTTTACCCCTTGCTAGAAAAATTACAAGGCTCAAGTATCGACGTTTCATCAGTCTCACTAGATTATAAAACCAAGTTCTTTTTTAAATTACCTGCTGCAAACCCTAGACTCTTCCAGTGGTGGTACACCCTTGAGTCACAGGAATCTATGGCCAGCAGGCTTTTAGATATTCATGGAACACATGACATTGCTTGCTTAGGTACTCCCACACTAGCTGCTACAATTGCTTCATATAGTAAAAATGTAACTCTCCTAGATATAGATGAAGATATCGTCTCACTATTTAACTGTGTATTTTCAAATGGTTCAAAAGCAGAAGTTCATGATGTGAATAATGAACTTTCCGAACCCTATGAGAAAAAGTACGACTGTATAGCTATCGATCCGCCTTGGTATCCATCTGAGTTTAAAAAATTTATTTCCAGAGCCATAGAATTATCCAATGATGGTGCTGTAATTTATTGTTCCATTCCTCAAAAGCTCACAAGGCCTGGGATCGAAGAAGATAGAGCTGAACTAATATCATCACTACAAAATTGTGGCCACAGCATATTATACATTGAACCCAATGTGATGAAATATATAGTCCCATACTTCGAGGAAGAAGCTCTTAAAAATAGTGGCATTGATACAAATAACCAACCTTGGAGATCCTCAGATTTATTAGTAATTAAGGTAAATGGCTTTAAAAAATTACCATTTGAAAGTGCAGAAGAAAAAGAAATCAAATCTTTTTCAAGACCAAACAACAGTAGTGTCTTTCGAATTTTCTTAGAAAAAAATGATATTAACTCCTGTTTTCCTATAGCAATAGTGGAAGACTTTTCAGGCTCTATTAGTCAAAGGGATAGTATAGACCAAGTAAATCTATGGACTTCAGATAAGAAAGGATTTCAAGTTGACGATACTGCGTTTTTTAATGATGTTCTCCAGTTATGGAGTACTGGCCATGATATATATGAAACCATCAATATTATTAATAATAGGAATAGTTTCGAAAAAACAAAAAACCAAATTAAACAAATAATAGAAAAACTAGAAGAGCTTACTGGTCTTTGGGAAAAGAATTCAACATCTAAAGTCCGTCGAACATCGGAAGAAATAAAACATAAAAATGATGCTCTATCTAGTGAATGGGCAGCTAAATCTTCTGACAGAGAGCATGGAAATAAAAGTGACGGTTTCCGTATAGAGTTTCAAAGAGACCGAGATAGAATTATTTGGTCTAATGGATTTAGAAAACTCGCTGATAAAACTCAGCTTTTCCCACTGGAAGAAGACGAGCATCTAAGACAAAGACTTGCACATAGCATTGAAGTAATGCAGTTAGCATCAACAATAGGCGCTGCATTCGGCCTAGATAAAGACCTAATTGAAGCGGGATCTTTGGCTCATGACATCGGGCACACTCCCTTTGGCCATGCAGGAGAGTATGCTATAGATCAAATGTTTAGGATATTGGGATTTAAAGGCGGTTTTAATCACTATGAACACGGTGTGGATGTAGTCAGATTTTTAGAAGGTTCATATCAATATAGTGTTGTTGAATCACATAATGGACTGAATTTAACTCCAGAAGTATGTGATTGCATTCTAAAGCACACTTATTGCCATAAAGGAGAGGGACCTAGTCAAGAAAACATATGGAAATATACTAAGCATCAAAAGTACCTAAAGTGTGGGGGACATAGCCACCTAGAAGGTCAAGCGGTTAGGGCTGCTGATAAAATTTCATATCTATTATCGGATATAGAAGATGGCATCAAACTTGGTGCAATACAGCTTCACGACTTACTAGGATGTCGACTATTCCATCGCTCACCAATTGATTTTAGAATGAAGGTTGGTGATAGTTTGTATAGTAAATTCATCGAACAAAGAGGCTCAATAATTAAACTTCTAATGGAAGATATTATCTTAGAATCGACTAAGAGAATTAGTAAACTGACTTCTAGAGATGATGTTTTCAAGATAGATGATTATTGTATATTTCATAGTGGACAGATAAACAATGATATGAGTGAAATTTGGGACAAAATTCAAGTAGCCAAGTTACACCTAGATCCCAGAGTACTATCTGCAAATATGAAAGCTTCTAAAATGGTTAGCGAGCTTTTATTAATGTTTACACTATTTCCTGAACACATAAATAATCAATTCAAAGTAGAACATGAAAGACTAAATGCTACTGAATATATGAAGTATTACAGAGATCAACATAAAACAATAGAGATAGATCCTAAACTCTTGCGTTTTTTACCTTTAGACATGATGATAGGATTTGATTTAAAGAAGACCAAATATATAGATGTTTATAATCTAATTTTAGCAAAAGATTATGTAGCCAGTCTAACAGACAAAAAACTAAACAAAGTGTATTATGAATTATTAAGTTAATTTATTTTTGTCCATAATTTGTAATATTAAATTGAGCTAGAAAAATCTCTAACTCAATTTAATAAATTTAGATATTTTCTGAAATTATAGATTAAGAAATCCACTCATCAATCATATCAGCCCAATCCTGTAGCATTGATGCACGTTGCTCTCGATATTCAGCTTTGTTGTAAACTGCCCTTACCCCTTTCTGTTCGTGCGCCAGGCATTTTTCTATCCAATCCGTGTTGTATCCAGCTTCATGCAGCAGTGTACTCGCTGTTCTACGTAGGTCATGCGGCCCAAACTTACTTAGTGACTGACCTTCCTTTTGCGCGGCCTTGTATGTCAAATCCATGACTCGGTTCATCGTCGCACTACTCATTGGAGCATCAGAGTCATAACGGGAAGGAAGAATGTAATCAGACCCACCGGCAAATGTCTTCAAGGCGATCAGAATATCCATCGCCTGGCGTGACAAAAATACCAGGTGCGGGTTACGTCGTTTCATTCTCTCTTTGGGGATCGTCCACAACGCTTCACTAAAGTTAATTTCATTCCAGGTTGCATTGGTTAACTCGCTTTTGCGCACCATAGTCAACAACAGCAACTTTACCGAAGCACGAATCGAAGGGGTTGTACCTACCTTTTCCATGTAGCGGTACATCAAACCGATCTCAGCCGGCGTTAATGTTCGGTCTCTTGGTTCAAATCGAGCAATACTGGCGGGCCTCACCAAGTCTGCCGGGTTCTCAACTTTCTGCCCTCTCTCAATCGCCCATCGATACACCTGGAGTACAATGTCACGCGTATGCACAGCTGTTGCCGGTGCTCCACGCTCTACTATCGCATCCGTCAATGCTCGCAGATCTTCATGAGTGATTTCTGTCAGCTTCTGATTGCCAAATTTACCCTCTAACTCTCGGGCATAGACTGAGCGACGCATATCCCGGGTAGAGTCAGCCATCTGATAGCCACGCAGCCATTTCTGAGCCCAGGCACCAAAAGTTTCAGCATCTTTGGTTCTCGCCTTAGCTCGGGCTTTCTCTTTGGCCGGTGACTTTCCATCAGTAACCATTCTCTTCGCTTCATTGAGACGCTCACGCGCTTCAGCTAACGTGATGCCTCCTACTCCGTAGCGACCAAAGGTAATAGTTTCTTGTCTTCCATTGATCGAGTAGTTGTAGCGAAAGGAAATAGACCCTGCGGTGGTGACGGCAACATAGAGGCCATCACGGTCATTGACTTTGTAAAGTTTATCTTTGGGTTTGAGATTGCGTAGCTTGGTATCAGTAAGCATGTTTCGACCTATTATTCTTGTTTGATACCATGCTGAAAAACCTCTAAAAATCTAGAAATTAATCTTTACAAAACAGATAGATATAAAAGTTTAATACCATGCCCCATCAAAAACACTCAGCATGGTATCGGGCGTAATCCATGGCATTACCGATGAATCATACCCATCAAAATACCACGGTCAAACCGTGCTTGGCGTTGCCTGACATTGCCAAAAATGACTAAGCCAAAAACAAAAAAAGTCCGCAATTACGCGGACTTAAGTATGATTTAGTGCCTGTTAGTACCAGACGTTTCCGGTTGGGGAATTATTCCCACTCGATAGTCGCTGGTGGCTTACCTGAAATGTCGTAAACAACACGAGAAATGCCATCAACTTCGTTGATAATACGGTTAGAAACCTTACCTAGGAAGTCATATGGTAGGTGTGCCCAATGAGCAGTCATGAAGTCGATAGTTTCTACCGCACGTAGAGACACAACCCAATCGTACTTACGGCCATCGCCCATTACACCAACAGAACGTACTGGTAGGAATACCGTGAACGCTTGAGATACTTTGTTGTATAGATCAGCTGCGTGAAGCTCTTCAATAAAGATAGCATCAGCACGGCGTAGCAAGTCACAGTACTCTTTCTTGATTTCACCAAGAACACGAACACCTAGACCAGGACCTGGGAATGGGTGGCGGTAAAGCATGTTGTAAGGCAGGCCTAATTCTAGACCAATCTTACGAACTTCATCTTTGAACAGCTCACGTAGTGGCTCAACAAGACCCATTTCCATGTCATCTGGAAGACCGCCCACGTTGTGGTGCGATTTGATCACGTGCGCTTTACCAGTCTTAGATGCAGCTGACTCGATTACATCAGGGTAAATCGTACCTTGAGCTAGCCATTTCGCGTTTTTCAGCTTCTTAGACTCTTCATCAAATACATCTACGAATACGTGACCGATAGTCTTACGCTTCTCTTCTGGGTCAGACTTGCCTTCAAGTGCTTTTAGGAAGCGTTCTTCAGCGTCAACTTTGATGATGTTCAAACCAAATTGGTCGCCGAACATATCCATTACTTGTTGACCTTCGTTTAGACGAAGTAAACCGTTATCAACAAATACACACGTTAGCTTGTCGCCGATTGCACGGTGAACTAGCATCGCGACTACCGATGAATCAACACCACCAGATAGACCTAGGATAACTTCGTCGTCACCCACTTGCTCTTTAATACGAGCAACCGCGTCTTCGATGATAGATTCAGAAGTCCATAGACGTTCACAGCCACATACGCCAAGAACAAAGTTCTCAAGCATTTGTAGGCCACCTTTTGTGTGTGTCACTTCTGGGTGGAACTGAACGCCGTAGTATTTCTTCTCTTCATTCGCCATCGCAGCGTAAGGACAAGTGTCTGTCTCACCAACTTTTACGAAATCGGCTGGGATCTCTACTACTTTGTCGCCATGGCTCATCCAAACGTCTTGAGTTGCTTCAAGGTCTTTAAATAGAGCACATTCACCAGAAACTTTAACCTGAGCGTAGCCAAACTCACGTTCGTTAGAGCCCGCCACTTTGCCTCCTAGCTGTTCCGCCATGGTTTGCATGCCGTAACATACGCCAAGCAAAGGAACACCAGAATCAAACACATATTGAGGCGCGCGTGGAGAGTTCTCTTCCGTTACGCTTTCTGGACCGCCAGATAGGATAATGCCATCTGGGTTGAATTCGCGAATATCCGCTTCTTCTACATCCCAGCTCCATAGTTCACAGTAAACGCCGATTTCACGTACGCGGCGTGCTACTAATTGAGTGTACTGAGAACCGAAGTCCAAGATCAGAATACGTTGGTCATGGATATTTTTAGTCATTTTGAGCAGTCTTTTTAAGGCTAAGTGATTAAAACCGAGGCGAGTGTACTCGCCTCTTCTTAATGCTTCAAGGAAAAAGCAAACGTTTCCGTTAGGTAATTAGTTCCCTAGACGGTAGTTCGGTGCTTCCTTAGTAATTTGAACATCGTGTACATGAGACTCTTGCATACCAGCACCAGAGATACGTACAAATTCAGCTTTCGTACGCATATCTTCGATAGTTGCAGAACCAGTTAGACCCATGCTTGAACGTAGACCACCCATTTGTTGGTGTACGATCTCTTTTAGACGGCCTTTGTATGCGATACGACCTTCGATACCTTCTGGTACTAGCTTGTCCGCTGCGTTGTCAGACTGGAAGTAACGGTCAGAAGAACCTTGAGACATAGCACCAAGAGAACCCATGCCACGGTAAGACTTGTAAGAACGGCCGTTGTATAGAATCACTTCACCCGGCGCTTCTTCAGTACCTGCAAACATAGAACCAACCATCACACATGATGCGCCAGCTACGATTGCTTTACAGATATCACCTGAGAAACGGATACCACCGTCAGCAATAACCGGAATACCATAATCATTAGCCACTTCTGCCGCATCTGCGATTGCAGTGATTTGTGGAACTCCCACACCCGTTACAATACGAGTTGTACAGATAGAACCAGGGCCGATACCCACTTTCACTGCGCTTACGCCAGCTTCGATTAGTGCTTTAGCACCAGCACCTGTTGCTACGTTACCACCGATGATGTCTAGATCTGGGTAAGCAGCGCGAGTTTCGCGGATGCGGTTTAGTACACCTTCAGAATGTCCGTGTGAAGAGTCGATAAGTAGAATGTCAACGCCTGCTTCAACTAGAGCAGCAACACGCTCTTCGTTACCAGCGCCAGCACCAACGGCTGCGCCAACACGTAGGCGACCACGCTCATCTTTACATGCGTTTGGTTTACGTTCTGCTTTGTGGAAGTCTTTCGCAGTAATCATACCGGTTAGTTGGAACTCATCATTCACAACCAATACTTTCTCTACACGAGCTTCGTGCATTTTCTCTTGCACTTCTTCTCGTGTTGCACCTTCTTTAACTGCTGCCAACTTCTCTTTTGGCGTCATTACTGAAGATACTTTCTTAGAAAGGTCCGTCACAAAACGAACGTCACGACCAGTGATAATACCAACAAGCTCATTGCTCTCAGTGACAACAGGGAAACCTGCAAAACCATGCTTTTCAGTGAGTGCAACAACATCAGCGATGGTCGCGTCAGGGTTTACAGTAACCGCGTCAGTTACCATACCAGCTTCGAACTTCTTAACTTTACGAACTTCGGCTGCCTGCTGCTCAATAGACATGTTCTTGTGGATAAAGCCAATGCCACCCTCTTGCGCTAGCGCAATTGCTAGACGAGCTTCAGTAACAGTGTCCATAGACGCTGAAATCATTGGGATGTTTAGGGTGATGTTCTTAGTTAGCTGAGTGCGAAGATCAGCTGTGTTTGGGAGAACGGTGGAGTGTGCTGGCACAAGTAGTACGTCATCGAATGTCAGCGCTTCTTTGGCAATTCTTAGCATTTGCAATATCTCACAATTAGAGGAGTAAAAAGAACAATCCAATCTCATCGTTTCGCATAATGAGGGTAACCTGCGTTAGCAACTAGCTACATTTGGATTAGATATTGCGGAGGGATTATACGGTTAACGCAATCGCTTGACCACAAATTTTTTAATTTTTTTCTTGCAATTACCCCCTTGCTATGTATTATATTGCCGCTAATTTCCATACTCACGTCTAAGAGATTAGCTGTGCTCTCCAAGACCAATCAAAACATCTTTACTGTTTCTCGTCTCAACGCAGAAGTTCGTTTACTCCTTGAAAACGAAATGGGGATCGTTTGGCTCGTCGGAGAGATATCCAACTTTTCAGCTCCTGTCTCTGGTCACTGGTACCTCACTCTTAAAGACTCTCGCGCTCAAGTTAAATGTGCCATGTTTCGTGGTAACAATCGCCGCGTTACTTTCAAACCCGCTAACGGTAATCAAGTCCTAGTAAAAGCTCGTCTGTCTCTTTATGAGCCTCGCGGTGACTACCAATTGATCATCGAAAGCATGCAACCGGAAGGTGATGGCCGTCTTCAACAAGAGTTTGAAGAGCTGAAAATGAAGCTTGCAGCAGAAGGGTTGTTCGCGCAAATCAATAAGCAATCTTTGCCTGAGCACCCTAAACGTGTTGGCGTCATCACATCGAAAACTGGTGCCGCGCTTTACGATATCTTAGACGTATTGAAACGTCGTGATCCTTCCCTACCTGTTGTGATTTATCCGACAGTGGTACAAGGTGAGGACGCAGCCATTCAAATTGCACAAGCCATTGGTCGCGCTAACAGCCGTGATGAATGTGATGTACTAATTGTGGGCCGAGGTGGTGGTTCATTAGAAGACTTATGGTGCTTTAACAACGAGATATTAGCTCGCACGATTGCAGCAAGCCAAATTCCTATTATTAGCGCCGTTGGACATGAAGTTGACGTGACAATAGCTGATTTTGTCGCCGACGTACGCGCGCCTACTCCATCAGCAGCCGCTGAGCTAGTAAGCCGTGATAACAGCCACAAAGATCAAGCTTTAGTTACCCGCCAGCATAAGTTAGCGAGCGCGATGCGTTACTACCTAGCACAACAAAAGCAGCAATCTGCTCAATTAGTGCACCGTCTAGAGAGACAGCACCCAAGCTATCGCTTGCAACGTCAGACGCAACAGTTAGATGAGTTGGACATGCGCTTACAGCGAGCGATGAGTCGTTTTATTGCCTTGCGTCAACAGCGAATCGAGCGTCAACATTATCGGCTGCAATTAAATTCTCCTGTAACACGCCTTGCCGAGCAGAAGTCGAAGCTAGAACGTGTTGAGCAAAAGCTCATGGATGCAATGGATCGCAAATTACTGACTATGCGCCATCAACTCGCGATTGCCGCAGAAAAGTTGGACACCGTCAGCCCACTAGCGACATTGAAACGAGGTTACTCAATTACTCAAACTGAGCAAGGTAAAGTAATTACGCAATCTTCAGATGTAAAGTCGGGAGATGTATTGATTACCCGGTTAGCCGAAGGTGACGTTCGTTCTACCGTTAACTGAATACAAACTCTGGTTAACTGACTTTCTGGAACTCAAATCGGACACGTGATTTTGATTTGAGTTCATTACACACATTACAAAAGTAACTCGCAGCACCGCATGCTTGCAGCTTCTCCAGCTCCGCCTCACAATCAGGGCAAAAACCTACCTTTTTAAAATCCGATTCACACTGTGCACAATGGTATTGTCCTGTCCATTCCAGTTCGACATTGCAAGTCGGGCAAATGTTCTGCTGCATATCCCGTTCCTCTCTCTAAACTAAGCAATTTCGAGTAACGCATGCTACTCAAAATAACGAACAAGTGTGTTGATCTTCATCACCGCCCCAACAAGTTTCACGAGGCGTTAACCATACTTGATACGTAGGATCTTATACTGATCGTCTGATATTTACTCCTTGATCAGCGATCACCCCTTAAAAGAATATTTATATAACCACACACCGAAAGCATAAGTTACATATTCTGCATTCCAATTTAAGACAGAATAAAAAACCCTAGAGAGATTTAATTAAACGAAAAACCAGAATTTAATAAAAAGATCTTATTCAAAAAGCAGTGTTTACATTGGTGTGCATTTCGATAGTTTGAGCGTCGAGCTTAACGAGTTTAACTTGGATAAAAGCAAACTCATTTAAATGGCTCGCATGCGTTCCACCACAAGGGATTACCGCTAATTGACCTTCCCCTAAATCGCACTTCCAATAGCGAGAATCCGTTAATCTATCGCCGTGGCATTCCATGGTGATCATCGCATCTCTTTGAAGCCATTCAACCAGTTGGCCATTCACTTTTTCTGCAATCGCCTGGAGGTCATTCAGCATATCTGCACTGTTTAATCCTCTTTTACGGAGTGTTTTGCCTAAACGGTACGTATCGAGGCACTTGTCTGGAGTGACATAACTAGTAACTTGCGCATAGCTATTAAAGTCATAATAACCATGTGGGTCTTTGCGGTCTGCGTCTTTTCGCCAATAGTCTTCCGATAGTACTTTATTCAACGCCAAATACGCTAAGTGTCCTGCAGTGTGGCCTCGACTCACAGCATTTTGATAGTCTTTATCTACCGCTAATGTTACCAAGTCATTAATTGCAAATGATTCCGTACGTGATAAAACATGCACGACGACAAACACCCAACCTTCAGCATCACGCTTTACAGGGATGTCACTACCCACATACAAAGCACCACTCTCCTGCTCCACTGCTCCAACTTGGCAATCTACTACGTCATGCTCAGCCCCATTCACCTTCAACGTTCCTTTGTCTGCAGGGTGATCCGGCCATATGTGACTAACGGGATGGAACGGCGTGACATCTGTAATAACGTAAGTCACTTCTTCCGTAGATTGAACGAGCTGTATTTGTGCTTCTAATTGCCATGTTTGATGACAAAAACGAGTCTTTGTTGCTGTGATAGTCATTTTTACGATTACTTTTGATAAAAAAATACCCAAGTAGAAACTTGGGTATTCGAATTTCATTATTTATTGCGGTTTTTCACCATCGACATCATACGCTTACGTTTACGCTCTTGTGATAGCGTAAGCTTATTCGTACGGTTCTCGTATGGGTTATCACTGTTGTGGAAGTTAATGCGAATCGGTGTTCCCATAATTTCCAGAGACTTACGGAAGTAGTTCATCAGATAACGTTTATACGAATCTGGTAATTCACGAACCATGTTACCGTGGATAACAACGATCGGTGGGTTGTAACCACCTGCGTGTGCGTATTTGAGTTTGATACGACGACCACGAACCATTGGCGGCTGGTGATCATCCACTGCCATCTTCATGATACGCGTCAGTACTGACGTACCCACACGCGTTGTCGCCGAGTTATATGCTTCTTGAATAGATTCAAATAAGTGACCAACGCCAGTACCGTGCAGCGCAGAGATAAAGTGGATACGCGCGAAATCGACGAATCCTAGACGGCGGTCCAGTTCTTTCTTCACGCTTTCTTTCACGTCACTGTCTAGACCATCCCACTTGTTAACGGCGATGACAATTGAGCGGCCAGCATTCAGTGCAAAACCAAGCAAGCTTAGGTCTTGGTCTGAAATATTTTCACGTGCATCAATCACCAGTAGAACGACGTTTGCATCTTCTACCGCTTTCAGCGTCTTAACAACAGAGAACTTTTCAACCGTTTCATTAATACGACCACGACGACGAACACCTGCGGTGTCAATTAGTACGTATTCGCGTCCATCACGTTCCATCGGGATGTAGATAGAATCGCGCGTTGTACCTGGCATATCGTATACAACCACACGTTCTTCACCCAGAATACGGTTAGTCAGTGTCGATTTGCCTACGTTAGGACGACCGATGATCGCCAACTTAATCGGCTGCTCTTGAAGGCGTTTGAATTCAGCTTCTGCGTCTTCTTCAGTGTAATCTTCAACAAGAGGCTCTTCGTCTTCGAATCCAGTCAGGTCTTCAATCTCACCTTCTTCAGATTCACTTGTTAGTAGATCATCAAAGAATGGAGATAAAGCACGCTCAAGCAAAGCGGTCACACCACGGCCATGAGCGGCCGCAATCTGGTACATATCATCCACGCCGAGCTGCCAAAAGTCAGCACACGCCGCATCGGCATCAATACCATCGATTTTGTTTACTACCAGCATCGCTGGCTTTTCAATTTTACGCAGATGCGCAGCAATTGCTTCATCTGAAGGTGTCAGACCAGCACGACCGTCAACAAGGAACAATACAACATCAGCCTCATCAATCGCGGCTAATGACTGTTCTGCCATCTTTGTTTCCACGCCTTCTTCTGTGCCATCGATACCACCAGTATCAATCACAATGAATTCGTGCTCTTCACCAAGTCTCGCCTGGCCATATTTACGGTCTCGCGTTAGGCCTGGAAAGTCCGCAACCAACGCGTCACGAGTGCGAGTCAATCGGTTAAATAGTGTAGATTTACCTACGTTCGGACGCCCTACTAGAGCTACAACAGGTACCATAACAACCTCTACAATAATCTTTCTTCTGTAGTTATAGGTAACGACTTGCTCGATGCCAAATCAAACCAGCTTTTTACCTATAACCACGTCAGGGTTAATAAATTCAAACAACAAAACGGCTCCTAGCTGTCACCAGCCAGGAGCCGAATGTGAATTATATCACGATATTATTCGTTAATGGTTAGTTTCTTTACATCGCCGTTGCGAGTTGTAATCACATAACCATCCGACAATAACGTCGGGCCAACTGCCAAGCCACTATCATCGACAAACTGCTGCGCAACAAATTCGCCCGTTGAACGATCCATCCAGTGAAGGTAACCAAGCGTGTCACCGACAACGAGATAATTGCCAACAATAACTGGCGCTGTAAGTTGTCGGTGCTCAAGCAAGCTGTTTTCCCACAACTCAGTTCCGCTTCGTGAATCAACGGCAACAACATGATCTTTTTCCGTTATCACAAAGATGCGACTACCATCTGTAGAAATGTCTGTCGCAGATGAGTAATTACGCTTCCAAATCGGGTTCGCTGAACGCAAGTCAATGGCGATAAGTTGACCATTGTATCCAATGGTGAAAAGAGTACCGCCTAGCACAATTGGCGATGAATCAACGTCAACCAAACGATCAATTTCTGTCGCGCCTTTTGGCGTACCAACAGGCTGTTGCCAAATCAACTGACCACGCTCAACGATAGCAGCTGCGAGTCGGCCATTTGCCGTTCCCCAAAATACACCGCCGCCAATTGCAGTCGGAGTACTGTCGCCACGTAAAGTTAAGTTCGGCACTTCTGTACTCAATGCCCAGCGTTGCTCACCTGTACTCTCATTAAGGGCAATCAACATGCCTCGGCTAGTATTGATGATAATAAGGCCTGAATCTGCAACTGGCTTCGCCAGTACCTCACCACCAACTTTGACACGCCAAACAATTTCACCTGTTTCTTGGTCAAGAGAGATGACTTCACCATTCTCAGAGCCAATGTAAAGGTTTCCGTATGCCGCTGTGATACCACCAGAGAGACGAGCAATGACATCTTCTTCTAGGTCCGTTTGCCAACGTTGTTTACCATTCTCAGGATCCAGCGCTTTTACTAAGCCATCACGACTTGCCACGAACAATGTATCATTCGCAAATACAGGGGATAGTTTTGAAAAGTAATGACCAACACCATCGCCAACCGATGTGCTCCACTCACTACTGGTTGTAAACTGACTGTTTACCTGAGGTAGTGGCGCCATTACAATGGTGTCTTTCTCACCTGCACAACCGGCAAGTACTCCCATTGTTAACGCCCCTAGCAAGGCTTTCTTAAAGACTCTTTTCATCCAATGCGGTCCTTATTTCGCCAGATCGTCCAATTTCATTTGTAGTGTCGGGCTTGCATCTGCCGCTTGCTGAGCTTCAGTATACGCAGCGTACGCAGCATCTTTGTCACCTTGGCGAATCGCAATATCGCCACGAAGTTCAGCAATACGACCTGTCCATGCTGTATCAGTGACGTTACTTAGCTCTGCCGTTGCAGCGTCGAAGTTACCCATTTCCGTCTCAATACGCGCAATGCGGTAACTAATCAATGGTAACAACGCAGCATCTTGAGTGTTGCTTTGCGCCCACTTCAGTTGCTCCAATGCAGCAGAAAGGTCTTGAGCTTCAACTTGTGCTTTAGCAAGTTGTAGCGCAGCCAATACTGAATATTCTTTTACTTCATTTGACTCAATGAAAGCTTTCACGTCAGCTTGAGCATCAGTGCCTTTGTCTTGCAAAGCATTCATTGCTGTCGTGTAGCTTTGAGAAGCTGCTTCACTCGCCTGAATCACAGAATCCTGGTAGTAACGCCAGCCGAATAGACCACCTAAACCAACAACCGCACCGATGATGACGGCTTTGCCGTTTTCCTTCCACCAGTCTTTAATGGCTTCAACTTGTTGTTCTTCAGTATCGTAAAGTTCCACTTCCTGTCCTCTTAAAACATGTAAATGGCAGCTTAGCTGCCATTGTTCCTATTTCGTTTAAAGGCTCCACATTTGGGAGCCTTAGCTTACGAACTAGGATGTAATTTTGTTAGATTACTAAAAGACTTAAATCAGTGCTGCGATCTTTTCTGCAACTTCTGCTTGGTTGTAAGTCTCTTGCTCACCACCAGCCAAGTCTTTCAGTACTACGGTATTATCCGCAACTTCGTTTTCACCCAGAACTAATGCTACAACAGCACCAACTTTGTCTGCGCGTTTAAACTGTTTCTTGAAGTTACCGCCACCGAAGTGATTCATCACACGAACGCCTGGAACAGACTCGCGAAGCTGTTCTGCTAGCTTCATTCCTGCCATCATGGTGCCTTCACCCGCTGTGACTACGTACACGTCAACACTGCGACGAACGTCTGTCAGTTCCAACGTTTCTAGCATCAGTACTAGACGCTCTAGGCCCATTGCAAAGCCAACCGCTGGTGTTGGTTTACCACCTAATTGCTCTACAAGGCCATCGTAACGACCACCACCACATACAGTGCCTTGAGCACCTAGGCTCTCAGTGATCCACTCAAATACCGTGCGATTGTAGTAATCCAGACCACGAACTAGACGTTCGTTAACTGTGTATTTGATACCTGCGGCGTCTAAAAGTTCACATAGACCTGCGAAGTGTGCTTTAGATTCTTCACCCAAGTAATCTGAAAGGCGAGGCGCATCACCTAAAATAGCTTGAACGTCTGGGTTCTTCGTATCCAGAACACGCAATGGGTTCGTGTGCATGCGACGCTTACAATCTTCGTCTAGCACATCAATATGTTGCTCAAGGAATGCAACCAGTGCAGTACGGTAGTCTGCGCGGTCTTCTTGAGAACCGATAGAGTTCAGCTCAAGACGGACATGTTCATTGATACCTAGCTCACGCCATAAACGCGCCGTCATCATGATAAGCTCTGCATCAACATCTGGACCATTTAGACCAAACACCTCAACACCACACTGGTGGAATTGACGGTAACGACCTTTCTGCGGACGTTCATGGCGGAACATAGGTCCCATGTACCACAGACGCTGTTCATCACGGTTGATCAGGCTGTTTTGGATACATGAACGTACACAACCCGCCGTACCTTCAGGGCGAAGTGTTAGGCTGTCGCCGTTACGGTCATCAAAGGTGTACATTTCTTTTGAAACGACGTCTGTTTCTTCACCAACAGCGCGGCTGAATAGGTTTGTTTCTTCAACGATTGGCATGCGCACTTCGTTATAACCGTATGCGCTAATTACATTTTTCACTGTGTTTTCTAATTTTTGCCACAGTGGCGACTGAGTTGGGAGGCAATCGTTCATGCCTCGAATTGCTTGAATTGTTTTTGCCACAATACTTACCGTAATTCTCGTTGAGATTAATCTTGTACTTTAACTTCGATGCGGTTTTCGCCATTCATCATAGCTGCTTTCGCACGGATCTTAGCTTCTAGCTTATTCACAAGGTCATCGTTATCAAAGCGCTCTTTCTGGCGTTTACCATCTTCGTAGAATGCGCTCTTCTTGTTACTACCTGCTAGACCTAAGTGAGAAACTTCTGCTTCACCAGGGCCGTTTACCACACAACCGATGATAGACACATCCATTGGCGTGATGATGTCTTCTAAACGTTGCTCCAGTGCATTCACCGTACCAATCACATCGAATTCTTGGCGTGAGCAGCTTGGGCACGCAATAAAGTTGATGCCTCGAGAGCGAATGCGCAGAGATTTAAGGATGTCGAAACCGACTTTGATTTCTTCAACTGGATCGGCAGCCAAAGAGATACGCAGCGTATCGCCTATCCCTTCAGATAGCAGCATACCTAAGCCAACAGATGACTTAACAGCGCCAGCTCGAGCACCACCCGCCTCTGTGATACCTAAATGAAGAGGCTGATCGATTTTCTTCGCCAGCAGACGATATGAATCCACCGCAAGAAAAACGTCTGAAGCTTTCACGCTAACTTTAAATTGGTCAAAGTTAAGACGATCGAGATGATCTACGTGACGCATCGCCGATTCAACCAAGGCTTCTGGCGTAGGCTCACCGTATTTCATCTGTAGATCTTTTTCCAAAGATCCACCATTGACACCAATACGGATCGGGATGTTTTTATCGCGAGCGCAATCAACAACAGCGCGAATGCGCTCTTCATTGCCGATGTTACCAGGGTTGATACGTAAACAGTCAACTCCGTACTCCGCAACTTTCAGCGCGATACGATAGTCGAAATGAATATCAGCCACTAATGGTACAGAAACTTGCTGTTTAATCAGTTTGAAAGCTTCTGCTGCGTCCATCGTAGGTACAGAAACTCGAACGATATCTGCGCCGACTTTTTCTAGTGCTCGGATTTGAGCGACTGTCGCTTCTACGTCAGTCGTGCGAGTGTTAGTCATTGACTGTACTGCAATTGGCGCACCATCACCAATTGGCACATCACCCACATAAATACGCGTCGATTTACGACGAATAATTGGAGATTCGTGTTGCATAATTTTTTATAACGGTAGAGTGAATCTAGCTACTTTGCCTGAAGTATACCCAGAAAGGTCGACAGGTTCACTTGCAAATGTCATTGTAACCCCTTCCGGTGCGCCTAATATCACTTTAAATGGCGCTTTTCCGGTAAGTTCTACATCTTGTCCTGGCTTATGAGTACCACTTACCAGCGTTTTACCATTGGTGTCTTTCACTTGAATCCAACAGTCCGCTTTAAACTTCATAGTAAGAAGTGTCATGCCTTCAGGTACTACTGGCGCAGGCTGTTCCTCTTCCGCCGCTTCAATCACGGCAACAGGTTCTTCAGAATCTACGCTTGTTGTATTTTCAGTTTCAGTCAGCAAAGGATCCGCCCCTTGCTCAACGGGTGCTTCAGTCGATTCAGCAACGTCTTCATTAGTTGAAGCAACTTCTTCAGGAGTGCTTGCGATTAACTCTTCAGCCGTCATCAAATCGATATCAGCTAATTCTTGAGCAGTGGGCTGCGGCGCTTCAACACTTGAATCCGTTACTTCCTTAGTTAGGCTATTCTCTTGTTGGTTTTGCCACCACCATGCCGCTGAAATGCCAATAATGACCAGCCCGATAACCCAAGTAAGGAGCATAATACGGCTATTGTGCTTCTCGTCTTTTGTTTTACGAGAGAAGCTTTGCATTTCAATTTCTTGCTCTTGAGGCTGAGCATCGGCAGTCTGCTCTAACGCCGTCAAAACCACCTTCTCATCAAGACCTACGAATTTAGCGTAAGAGCGTAAGTAACCACGTGTAAATGTCGCGACTTGTTGAGATTCAAATCGGTTATTTTCAATATCTTCAATCACAGAAATGCGAAGCCTCAGGCGATCGGCAACTTGCTTTTGGCTCATTCCCAAGGATTCACGTTTGTTTTTCAGTAATGTGCCAGCTTCAATAGAGAGTGGCACTTCATTCGTATTTTCGTGTTCTGTCATAATGGCGGTATTTAATCTGTTTTAGTGGCTAACGTAGTCATGTATTTTCGTTATTGTTCTTAAGCCTCTTTAAAGATAGCTAGCCTAAACGCGTTAACCAAAAATAATAATTTTAAGAAACTCTCAGCGATCTGAGTGCGAATACCCGTTTTGCAAAAATCAGCAAAACGTATGTGAGAAAGTGCTGAGAATTATCGGTGTCATCGTTAGTGTTACATATCATGATAAGCGAATGCGCAACGAAGACAAAAACTCTTTACACTCAAACTAACAGATAGCTCAAGCTTTTGTCCAAACTTTGACAAAGGAATTCGAAATTATACCCAAATAACCTTAAGTTGAAGAGTGATAGTCCCAAATCTTGGCGAAAATGTCCTAAACAATAAACAAAATAGCCAGAGCGAATGGCTCTGGCTATTTTTGAATTCCGGTCGTTTATACAGCTTTCACTTCAATGGTATCGGCACCGCGTGACGCTTTCAGCATTGCCGTACGTTTAGTTCGGTCAATTACATCACCGACCAACTGACCACATGCGGCATCAATGTCATCACCACGTGTTTTACGAACCGTAACTGTGTGCTCGTATTGCATCAATGTTTTTTGGAAGCGATCAATACGTGAGTTACTTGGTTTCTTGTAAGGTGAACCTGGGTACGGGTTAAACGGAATCAAGTTAATCTTACATGGTGTGTCTTTCATCAATTCAGCCAGCTCGCGTGCATGGTCCATGTCATCGTTCACATGATCAAGCAACACGTACTCGACTGTTACCTTGCCACGGTTTGCATTCGATGAAGCAATGTAACGACGAACGGATGCTAGGAAATCTTGGATATCCCAACGATCGTTAATTGGCATGATTTCACTACGCAGCTTATCGTTTGGTGCATGAAGAGAGATCGCCAACGCAACGTCGATTTTGCCCGTCATCTGATCAAGACCAGAAACCACACCTGATGTTGATACGGTTACGCGACGCTTCGACAAACCAAAGCCAAGGTCATCCAACATTAACTCCAGTGCTGGAATCAAGTTCTTCATATTAAGAAGCGGCTCACCCATGCCCATCATCACGACGTTCGTAATTGGGCGACGGCCTGTTTCTTTCTCAAGACCAATTTCACGTGCAGCACGCCACACCTGACCGATGATCTCTGAAACTTTCAAGTTACGGTTAAAGCCCTGCTGTGCTGTTGAGCAGAACTTACATTCCAATGCACAACCTACTTGAGAAGATACACAAAGCGTTGCGCGATCATCTTCTGGAATGTAAACCGTTTCTACATCCTGATCACCAACCTTCATTGCCCACTTGATCGTGCCGTCTGAAGAATGCTGAGCTTCTGCTACAGTTGGTGCTTTAATTTCACACTTGTGTAAAAGCTTTTCGCGCAGCTTCTTGTTGATGTTTGTCATTTTTTCGAAGTCATCTACACCGAAATGGTAGATCCACTTCATAACCTGATCGGCACGAAACGCTTTCTCGCCAAGTTCTTCCGCGAAAAACTGACGCATGCCTTTGCGATCAAAGTCGAGTAGATTGATTTTTTCAGTGGTCATGTTGCCTCTCAATGACTGAAACAAGAATAAGGGCGCGAATTGTACAGCCTTTATTCAGCTACAACAAGGGGTGTAAGACCCTGAGTTTGCTAAGGCATTAAAATAAAAACGATTAAATTTTAATCAGACTTTACGGTGAGAATAATGATTAGACAACCGGCAGCAAAAGCGTAGAAGTGGTGCAGAGAAAGCAGTGAGAAGAAACACACGTAACTAAGCTTTCCCCCCTGTAAGGTGCTCAGATTAGCCAACGTCTTCGCGAGTACTTACGAATGAACTCGCCGATGAAATGGAGAACGCGGAATAAAAAACCTCGGACAATTCCGAGGTTATTACGAACTAGATCATCACGCAAAAGTGATGCATGAACGAGTTAGCGAGAGAAAACTTCTGATTCAGGGAAGAAAAACTCAATTTCACGAGCGGCAGACTCAGGGCTATCTGAACCATGAACTGAATTGTGACGCATGCTGAGTGCGTAATCAGCACGCAAAGTGCCACATGCCGCGTCCTCTGGGTTGGTTTTACCCATTAGCTCGCGGTAACGTGCAATCGCATTTTCGCCTTCCAATACCTGAACCATAATAGGACCAGATGTCATGAACTCTTTTAGAGGAGGGAAAAACTCTTTACCTTCATGCTCTGCATAAAAGCCGCTTGCCTGATCTTCTGTCAGGTGAACCATTTTGGCAGCGATGATACGTAGGCCAGCCTTTTCAATACGATTGTAGATTTCACCAATTAGGTTTCGCTCTACAGCATCAGGCTTAATGATTGAAAATGTTCTTTCTAGAGCCATAAAATTTCCTTTCTGTACTTGTAATAATAGTTGTGCTTTTAAAGTGACTTACTGGGTAAGAGCAGCACTCAAACAAGAGAGTGCTGCAATCAATCTTATTTTCCAGCTTGCTCATTGAGGAAACGAGCAAGTGTACGAACACCCATACCCGTTGCTCCCGCAGCCCATTTATCAGAAGCGGCTTTACGATACGTACCCGCACAGTCGAAATGTAACCAGCCTTTTTTGTAGTCCTCAACGAAGTAAGACAAGAATGCAGCTGCAGTGCTTGCACCTGGAGAATAATCACCAGAGCTGATATTCGATAAATCGGCAAAATTAGATGGCAGCATTTCTCGATGGAAGTCAGCAAGTGGTAGCGGCCACAAGCCTTCTTTTTCCTGGTTTGCCGCCGTAAGCGCTTGATGCGATAGCTCATCATCAAAGCTCATTAGCGCATGGTAATCGTTACCTAACGCATTCTTCGCTGCGCCTGTTAGCGTCGCGCAGTCAATAATTAACTCAGGCTTTTGCTCACTGGCGTAGATAAGACCGTCGGCAAGCACCAAGCGACCTTCCGCGTCGGTATTCATAATCTCAACGGTTTTGCCGTTTTTGTAAGTGATGATGTCGCCAAGCTTAAGGGCACGGCCAGAAACCATGTTCTCAGCACAACACAAGATCAGTTTTACGCGCTTGTTTAAACCGCGCAAGATAGCTAATCCTAGGCCACCAGTGATAGTACCCGAGCCACCCATATCAGCTTTCATTGCACTCATGAAGGTAGAAGGCTTCAAGCTGTAACCACCGGAATCAAAGGTGATGCCTTTACCCACAAGACATGCGAATACAGGTGCGTTTTCGTCACCTGTTGGGTTGTAGTCTAACTGAAGCATCGCAGAAGTACGCTCAGAACCACGGCCTACTGCGTAAATACCTTCCCAACCTTCTGCCAACAAGTCTTTGTCTTTGACGATACGAGCTGTCACCGTGCCTTTCGGCGCAACTGATTTGATGAATTCAGCAGCCATTGTCGCTAGCTGACGAGGAGCAACTTCTTCTGCCGTTTTGTTGATAATATCGCGGGTAAAATCAGTCGAAGTAATACGAGCTTGAAGCTCTGTTTGATCTTCATCAGACAATGCAGCCCACTCAACTGAGCCATGTTTTTTAGGGTTACGGAACCCTTGGTGGAAAGCCCATACGCTCTCTAGATCCCAGTTATCACCAGAAAGAAAAATAGAACGAATTCCTTGGCCATCTAGCTGACGAGCTGCACGTTGAATTGCGCCGAGATCATGACCTTCACCTAAGTGAATAGTTGCGCCGTTTTCAGCGAATGAAAGCAGTGCTTTTTCACCCCAATGTGGTGCTGCCGACTCTTGACTTAAAAATACAGACATCTGTGTAGACATGGTTTCTCCTTGTCTTATAGCAGCGTTGCCTACGCTGCTTCTTTTTAATAACTCACGGATGTTAGCATTATGTAGGGCAAAAATGTCAATTGGATAAAAAAACGGACCTAAAGGTCCGCTTTTTTTAGTAAGAATTGTTAACTAGGCTGTGTTTTACAGACTTAGTCCGCTTCGTCCATCCAGCACATGATAACGGCTTCTAGAATCTTTTCATTAGAACGGTTTGGCTCATCGTCAAACTCATCTAACTCCATGATCCATTGATGAAGATCGGTAAAACGCACTGTTTTTGGATCGACATCTGGAAACTTGTCACAAAGTTCAATCGCGATATCGCGAGAATCTGTCCATTTCATTGCTCATCTTCCTTTTGCTTCTTCCCTATATTGGGAAGATAGTTTTAGTGATCTTCTGAAGCGTGGTTGAGTGTGTATTTAGGAATTTCTACTACCAAGTCTTCATCAGCAATTCTCGCCTGACACCCTAGGCGTGACTCAGGCTCTAGACCCCACGCTTTATCTAGCATGTCGTCTTCTAGTTCTTCACTTTCTTCGAGTGAATCAAAACCTTCACGGATGATTACGTGGCAGGTAGTACACGCACATGACTTCTCACACGCATGTTCAATACCGATACCGTTTTTTAGCGCTACGTCTAGAACGGTGTCACCAGAGTTTGCTTCCAACACTGCACCTTCTGGGCACAAATCGTCGTGTGGTAATACAATAATCTTAGGCATAACTACTTATCTCTTATATATCGTCTACTGATTGACCTGACAACGCAGCTCGAATCGATTTATCCATACGGCGTGATGCGAAATCTTGGCTCGCTTTATCGGTATCTTTAATGCCTTGCTCTATCGCATCTGCATCATCACCATTACGCAGCTCAATCAAGGCTTCGATGGCTTTAATCAAGTTTTGTTTCTCTTGTTCTGATAGTAAGTCATCACCATCAGCTTGCATCGCTGCAATCAAACCTTCTATCACTCGGTCGGCTTCAACACGCTGCTCAGCTAAGGCACGAGCTTGCATGTCTTCTTTTGCGTGCGTCATTGAATCACGCAACATATCCGCCACTTCATTGTCACTTAAGCCGTAAGAAGGTTTTACTTGAATCTCTGATTGAACACCAGTGCTCTTCTCCATTGCCGTAACAGAAAGAAGGCCATCAGCGTCAACTTGGTAAGTCACGCGAATATGTGCCGCACCCGCTGCCATCGGAGGAATACCTTTTAACGAGAAGCGAGCAAGTGAACGACAGTCATCAACCATTTCACGTTCACCTTGTACCACATGAACACTCATCGCCGTTTGGCCATCTTTGAATGTGGTAAATTCTTGCGCACGCGCAACGGGAATCGTAGTGTTGCGGGGGATGATCTTCTCGACCAAACCACCCATGGTTTCAATACCGAGCGACAGTGGAATCACATCAAGAAGCAACATTTCAGAGTCAGGTTTGTTACCCGCTAGGATATCAGCTTGAATACCCGCACCGATTGCAACAACTTCATCTGGGTTAATGCTTGTCAGAGGTGTGCGACCAAAAAAATCGCCTACCATTTCACGAACCAACAATGTACGGGTTGAGCCGCCAACCATGACGACCTCGAGTACTTCATCTGCGTCGACATCCGCATCTTTTAATGCGCGACGACAAGACATCAGGGTTTTCTTCACTAGCGGACGAATCAGATCTTCGAACTGCTCGCGAGTCACGGTGCCTTTCCAACCAAAAACGTCAACGTCAACACTGTCTTGCTCAGAGAAAGCAATCTTAGCTTCAGTAGCAATGTTCAACAGTGTACGGTTCTTTTCTGCAGAAAGCGGCGCTTCTAGACCCGCTTGCTCCATTAAATAATCGGCAAATAGATGGTCGAAGTCGTCACCGCCTAATGCAGAGTCGCCACCTGTTGCTAATACTTCAAATACGCCTTTCGATAAACGTAGGATAGAGATATCAAAAGTACCGCCACCTAGATCGTAAACCGCAATCACACCTTCTTGACCAGAGTCTAGGCCATAAGCAATTGCCGCAGCGGTTGGTTCGTTAAGTAGACGGAGAACATGAAGACCAGCTAATTTCGCCGCATCTTTTGTACCTGCACGTTGCGCGTCATCAAAGTAAGCAGGAACGGTAATAACTACACCAGCTAACTCACCACCTAACGTATCTTCAGCTCGCTTACCCAATACTTTTAGGATGTCCGCAGATACTTCAATCGGGTTTTTTTCACCTTGAGGTGTTTGCAGAATTGGCAGGCCGTTTTCACTCTCTTTAAAACGATAAGGAAGTGAAGAGTAACGGGACTGAATGTCCTTTAATGAACGACCGATCAAACGTTTTACAGAGATAATCGTGTTCTCTGGTTCAAACTCTGCTTTGGCTTTGGCTTCGTGGCCGACCGTTAACGTTTCCTCAGCGTAATTAACGACTGAAGGTAAAATAGTACGGCCCTGCTCGTCCGCAAGTGGAGTTGCATCGCCGCTACGTACAGAAGCAACCAAAGAGTTGGTAGTACCTAAGTCGATACCCGCTGCTAACTTATGCTCATGAGGTGCCGAGCTTTGGCCCGGTTCTGCGATTTGAAGTAGTGCCATGATAGGTCCTTGTCACGCTTACTAGCCGAGGAGTTTGTCTTCGACTAGCTCAATTTCGTTCTTTAGTTTGGCAATGAATTTTAGCTTACGAACTCGGTCTGCGGCTTCAGCCCATAGACCATCATCAAGCTCTTGCTCGACGCTTGCCAGATGCTGTTTGTACATTTTGCTGACCTTAGAGTCGAAGTCAAAAAGCACCGATTCAGGATCGGAGTTGTCAGCAATCTCTTCCAGTTCTTCGCGCAGTTCCATTTGCTCCATTAAGAACATCGGATCTTGCATCGTTTGCTGTTCACCTCGGATCTCAACACCTTGCTCTGCGAGGATATACTCGGCGCGAGAAATAGGATTTTTCAGAACTTGATAGGCATCGTTGATTTGCGCCGCCTTTTGCACCGCCATCAAACGGTCACGTTCTGAGCCCGTTGCAAAGTTATCCGGGTGGAAGCGTTTTTGTAGTTCTCGGAACTGAGAAGAAAGAAGGCTACCATCCAGCTTAAACTGACTTGGTAGCCCAAATAATTCAAAGTGATTCATTAAGTTCGGGTCCTAGTAAAGCCTTCCGGACTCGTTTGCCCAGAAGGACAATCAATTAGACGTTGAAGCTTTCACCACAACCACATTCACTTTTCGCGTTAGGGTTGTTGAATTCAAAACCTTCATTCAACCCTTCTTTCACGTAATCCAATTCAGTACCATCTAGGTACACTAAGCTCTTTTGATCGATGATAATTTTCACTCCAGAGAGTTCAAATACTTCGTCTTCTTCATTGAGTTCATCAACAAACTCAAGTACGTATGCCATGCCGGAACAACCAGTCGTCTTCACTCCAAGACGTAAACCGATACCTTTGCCTCGGTTATCTAGGAATGCTCTTACGCGACTTGCCGCTGATTCTGTCATTGTGATGGCCATACTGCACCTTAGTCTGTCTAAATTTCGATTGGAATGGGAGCGTCAAAGCTCCCATTATATTACGGAATAATTATTCTTGGTGTTTTTTCTTGTAGTCAGCAACCGCTGCTTTGATTGCATCTTCAGCAAGAATAGAACAGTGAACTTTCACTGGTGGAAGCTCTAGCTCTTCAGCAATCTCAGAGTTTTTAATTGCTGCCGCTTCATCAACTGACTTACCTTTTACCCACTCAGTTACTAGTGAGCTTGATGCGATTGCACTACCACAACCGTATGTTTTGAACTTCGCATCTTCGATGATACCTTCAGGTGTCACTTTGATTTGAAGCTTCATTACGTCACCACACGCAGGAGCGCCAACCATGCCGCTACCTACTGATGGATCTTCTTTATCGAATGAACCAACGTTACGTGGGTTCTCGTAGTGATCAATTACTTTTTCGCTGTATGCCATGATAAATTACCTCGAATCCTCTATTTCAATCCCTGAGATTAATGGTGAGCCCATTCAACAGTGCTCAAATCAATCCCTTCTTTGTACATATCCCATAGAGGAGACATGTCGCGTAGCTTAGTCACTGCAACGCGGATTTGTTCAATTGCGTAATCAATTTCTTCTTCAGTCGTGAAACGACCAAACGAGAAACGAACCGAGCTGTGAGCCAATTCGTCATCCATGCCTAGGGCACGAAGAACGTAAGAAGGCTCAAGGCTTGCAGACGTACAAGCACTACCAGAAGATACCGCTAGATCTTTAAGCGACATTAGTAGTGATTCACCTTCTACGAATGCGAAACTGATGTTTAGGTTGTGTGGTACACGCTGCTCAAAGTCACCGTTTACCGTCACTGCTTCTAAGTCTTTCACGCCATCAAAAAGACGGTTACGAAGCGCTAAAGCATGATCGTAATCTTTTTGCATGTCTTCTTTTGCAATGCGGAATGCTTCACCCATACCTACGATTTGGTGAGTAGGTAGTGTACCAGAGCGGAAACCACGCTCATGACCGCCACCATGCATTTGCGCTTCAAGACGAATACGAGGCTTACGACGTACGTAAAGTGCACCGATACCTTTAGGGCCGTATACTTTGTGAGCAGAAAGTGAAATTAGATCAACTTTCATCTCTTGAACGTCGATTGGTAATTTACCTGCAGATTGCGCAGCGTCCACGTGGAAAACAATTTTACGCTCACGGCACAGTTCGCCGATCGCTGTAATGTCTTGAACCACACCAATCTCGTTGTTTACATGCATAATAGACACAAGCACGGTGTCATCACGCATGGCTGCTCTAAGCTTCTCTAGATCGATCAAGCCATTTGATTCTGGCTCAAGGTAAGTCACTTCAAAGCCTTCACGCTCAAGTTGACGACATGGGTCAAGAACGGCTTTGTGCTCTGTTTTACAAGTGATTACGTGCTTGCCTTTCTTCGAGTAAAAGTGCGCTGCACCTTTAATCGCAAGGTTGTCTGATTCTGTCGCACCAGATGTAAATACGATTTCGCGAGGATCTGCATTTAGAAGGTCAGCAATTTGCTCACGAGCAGTATCGACCGCTTCTTCTGCCTGCCAGCCGTAACGGTGCGAACGTGACGCTGGGTTGCCAAATGTGCCATCCATTGTCATGTACTGAACCATTTTTTCAGCAACACGTGGATCAACTGGACATGTAGCGGAATAATCAAGATAAATCGGCAGTTTCATTCTCTACTCCAATGTAAAAAGCTGACCGCTAAGAGCGGACGTTTACACCGATGGGCGCGGCGGTTGTATTTTTGTTTGATAGCCCATGGGTTACCGCCAGATCAATGTCCTGACGATCAGAAATTTCGAGTACTTCATTGTCTGTCATCAACTCACCAAGAGTGATGTTATTCAAAAAGTCACTAATGCGAGAGCTTAGGTCACGCCACAGCGTGTGAGTAAGGCAACGTGTTCCACCTTGGCAATCTCCTTTACCTTGGCATTTGGTTGCATCTACTGACTCATCAACGGCAGCAATCACGGTACCAATAGCGATACTGTGAGCGTCGGCACCAAGTCGGTAACCACCACCAGGACCACGAACGCTGGCAACGAGACCTGCTTTACGCAATTTTGAAAATAGCTGCTCTAAGTAAGAGAGCGAGATCCCTTGACGCTCTGAAATATCAGCCAGAGGTACAGGGTTTTGTTGCGAATGCAGTGCCACATCCAGCATGGCTGTCACCGCATATCTTCCTTTAGATGTAAGTTTCATACCACACCGTATCCACATGGTTTGTAATGGTTAAGATTTTTCCATACCTGAGTAATTTGGTCAAGTATTTATTTGACCATTTTACTCAGGTATTCATCCTTACACCTAAAGTGGTTATTATTTACTCAGAACTTCTTTTCTATCGAAGTCAAAACGCCTCGTAGAATATTAAGTTCTTGGGTTTCTGGTCGAGCACGAGAGAACAAACGGCGCAACTTATTCATCACCTGTCCAGGTTGCTCTTTGTTAATAAACTGGGTCTCAACCATCACCTTTTCAAGATGCTCGAAGAACATTTCGAGTTCTCGATGACGCGGGTATTCTTCCGATTCATTTGGGGAAAACTGGCTTTGCTCTAAGTTCAAGTGTGCAACTCGCACTTCGTAACTGAGAGTTTGTACAGCCATCGCTAGGTTAAGCGAGCTGTACTCAGGATTAGCGGGAATACAAACATGGTAGTGGCACTTTTGTAGCTCTTCGTTTGTCAAACCAGTTCTTTCTCGGCCAAACACGAGCGCAACCGGATGCTTTCGGCCTTCAACTGCAAATTTCTCACCGCATTCACGTGGCTCGAGCATTGGCCATTCTAATGTACGAGAGCGGGCGCTAGAACCCACAACAAGGCCACAATCTTCAACCGCTTCTTCTAATGTGCCGACAATCTTTGCATTTTGAGCAATATCACCAGCACCCGCAGCTAAAGCAAGAGTTTGTTCATCCACTTCACATTGTGGATCGACTAATACTAGTTGGTTTAAACCCATCACTTTCATTGCTCGAGCTGCTGAGCCAATATTGCCTGAATGAGAGGTACCTACGAGTACAATTTTTACTTGATCCAACATCTGTGTTTGCTACCTAAATTAAAACCGCAGAATGTTATCATAGTTTTTTAAGACACCCTAGAGGCAAGCAGACCTCTCTTCTCATTCTTGGTTATTGTTCTCGTCCGCAGTATGCTCTGTACACTCAACCAGTCGCATTTAGAACAAAAAATAACCACTTCCCTTTTTAATTATCTCTGGTATACTCGCCGCCGCTTTCATTTGTTCTTTAACATCCGTTGGGAAATTCGTATGCATCCAATGCTAAACATTGCTATTCGCGCTGCGCGAAAGGCAGGCAATCATATTGCTAAATCATTAGAAAACACTGATAAAGTAGAATCTACTCTTAAAGGCACTAATGACTTTGTCACTAACGTAGACAAAGAAGCAGAATACATCATCATCGATACTATCAAGCAGTCTTACCCTGAGCACTGTATCGTTGCTGAAGAACAAGGTCTTATCGAAGGTAAAGATAAAGACGTACAATGGATCATCGACCCACTGGATGGCACCACTAACTTTGTAAAAGGTTACCCAACTTTCGCGGTTTCTATCGCTGTTCGTATTAAGGGCAAAACTGAAGTTGCTTGTGTTTACGATCCAATGCAAAACGAGCTATTCACTGCGCAACGCGGTGCCGGCGCTCAACTAAACAGTGCACGTATTCGTGTTGCTCAACTAAAAGACCTTCAAGGTACTGTTCTAGCAACAGGCTTCCCATTCAAGCAGAAACAACACGCTGAGTCTTACATCAAGATCGTTGGTGCGCTATTCACTGAGTGTGCTGATTTCCGTCGTAGCGGCTCTGCTGCTCTAGACCTTTGTTACGTGGCAGCTGGCCGTGTTGATGGTTACTTCGAACTAGGCCTAAAACCTTGGGATATGGCAGCAGGTGAGCTTATTGCTCGTGAAGCTGGCGCAATCCTAACAGACTTTGCTGGCGGCACTGACTACATGAAGTCTGGTAACATCGTTGCTTCAAGCGCTCGTGGCGTAAAATCTATCCTTAAGCACATCCGCGAAAACGGTAACAGCGCGATCCTTAAGTAAGATTTGAAAGTCATATTTAGCCCGTCACGCTGATGACTTTAGAAAGCCCCGCTCAATGAGCGGGGCTTTTTTGTATCTACCGAACCGTATCTACTTAGCTGCAATGTAAGGCTCTCCATACAATGAGGTTCGGCAAGCTCACGACTCTATTCAGATACAAAAAAACCGCTGATTGTTCAGCGGTTTTTGTTTTCGGTTCTCAATCTGCCTTATGGCATTTCGTCGAACTCTGCACCTTCTTTTTCTACTTGAGGTGGCATCAAGTGCTCTTTCTGGATACCCAGTTTTAGAGCCAGTGCTGATGCTACGTAGATAGAAGAGTAAGTACCTACAGTGATACCGAGTAAAAGTGCGGTTGCAAAGCCGTGAATCATAGCACCACCCTGCATGAACAGTGCAATTACCACGAACAACGTCGTACCAGATGTAATCAATGTACGGCTCAATGTTTGAGTGATTGAAGCGTCCATGATGTCCGAAGGTTCACCCTTACGCATCTTACGGAAGTTTTCACGAATCCGGTCAAATACAACGATGGTATCGTTGAGTGAGTAGCCCACAACCGTCAGTAGCGCAGCTACGATAGTCAGGTCAACTTCAATTTGTAGAAACGAAAAGACACCTAGCGTGATAATTATATCGTGAGCCAATGCCATTACCGCACCAGCCGCTAGACGCCATTCAAATCGCATCGATACATAAAGCAGGATACAGATCAGCGATACCAAGATCGCTAGACCACCAGCTTCTGTTAGCTCATCACCAACGTTGGGACCTACGAACTCAATACGACGCATTTCTACGCTTTCGCCAGTACCATCTTTGATAGCACCAATGATTTGGTTACCTAGCGTTTCACCAGAAACGTCATCACGTGGACGAAGACGGACCATGACTTCACGAGCACTACCGAAGTTTTGTACTGTCGCATCGCCAAAGCCTTTTGAATCTAGTGCTGCACGAATCTCTTCAAGGTTTGCTGGCTGTTCAAAACCGACCTCGATAAGCGTACCGCCAGTGAAATCTAGACCCCAATTAAGCCACTTGGTTGACAAAGTGAAGATAGAAGCAGCAATCATTATAATTGAAAAAACGAATGCTACTTTCGACCAACGCATAAAGCCGATCGTCTTCTCTGCTTTTAGAATTTGAAACATATTAATTCCCAGCCTTAGATCGACAATTTATCAACGCGTTTGCCACCGTAGATCAGGTTCACGATACAACGTGTACCAATAATGGCGGTGAACATTGAAGTTAAGATACCGATAGATAGAGTAACTGCGAAACCTTTCACCGCACCTGTACCGACCGCAAATAGAATGATTGCAGTAATTAGTGTTGTGATGTTCGCATCAGCAATCGTGCTGAATGCATTCGCGTAACCTTGGTGAATCGCTTGTTGTGGACTGCGTCCATCACGAATCTCTTCACGGATACGCTCGAAGATCAGTACGTTCGCATCAACCGCCATACCGACTGTTAACACGATACCGGCTATCCCCGGAAGCGTCATGGTAGCGCCTGGAATCATCGACATAACACCAATGATAAGCACTAAGTTTGCCATTAGAGCGATGTTTGCAATCAAACCAAAGCCGCGGTAGTAAAGCAGCGTAAATAGCATTACGGCAACCATACCCCAGATACATGCTTGGATACCCATATCGATGTTTTGCTGGCCCATTGATGGACCAATGGTACGTTCTTCAACGATAGAGATAGGTGCAATCAGTGCACCAGCACGTAGTAGAAGTGCTAGGTTGTGTGCTTCTGCAGCAGAATCGATACCTGTGATACGGAAGTTACGACCAAGAGCCGATTGAATCGTTGCTTGGTTGATGACTTCTTCATGCTTATCCAGAATAACTTTGCCTTCAGGCGTACGACGGCCACTGTCTTTGTATTCTGCAAACACGGTAGCCATTAGCTTACCAATGTTCTTCTTAGAGAACGCAGACATCTTATTACCACCTTCGCTGTCTAGCGAGATGTTAACTTGTGGACGACCATATTCATCAACACTTGAGCTTGCATCTGTGATGCTTTGACCGCCAAGAATAACGCGCTTCTTAAGCACGACTGGGCGACCATCACGGTCCATCTTGATTTCACTACCTGCTGGCGCACGACCATTTGCCGCTGCCGATAGGTCAGCTTTATCATCAACTTCGCGGAATTCAAGCGTTGCCGTAGCTCCGAGAATTTCTTTTGCACGAGCAGTGTCTTGAACACCAGGCAGTTCAACTACAATGCGACTAGCACCTTGACGTTGAACCAATGGTTCCGCAACACCTAGTTCGTTGACACGATTACGTAAAATCGTAATGTTTTGCTCAACAGCATAGTTACGGATCTCTTGTAAACGTTGCTCAGTAAAGGTTGCAGTAAGAGCGTAACGGCCATTTGAATCAGAATCGACAAAAATCATGTCCGGGTGATTCTTTTCTAGCGTTGCTTTCGCTTCTGCTAATTGCTCTTCGTTACGCAACAACACTTCTACCGCTTCTTTTCCAGAAGGGCGGATTGCACGGTAACGAATCTTGGCGTCACGAAGTTCGCTACGGAAAGCTTCTTCTTGTTGACCAACAAGCTTTTCCATCGCTGCATCCATATCCACTTCCATTAAGAAGTGAACACCACCGCGAAGGTCAAGACCTAGCTTCAATGGTGACGCGCCAATCGCTTCTAGCCAATCGGGTGTAGAAGGTGCAAGGTTAAGTGCAACAATTGTGTCTTTGCCTAGCGCTTCGCTGATGACATCACGAGCACTGATTTGTGTGTCAGTGTCGTTAAAACGAACAAGAATTGATCCATCTTCGAGAGCAATGGATTTATGAGAAAGTTGCTCTTTGTTAAGAGCAGTAGTGACAGCATCCAGCGTTGACATATCTACAGAGGCGCCACGCGCCCCTGTAACTTGAATAGCCGGATCTTCACCGTAGATATTTGGAAGTGCGTATAACGCAGCGGTGATGATGGCAAAAAGCACCATCAAGTACTTCCATAATGGATAACGGTTTAGCACAGCGAGGATCCTTTAGCTGTTTTATAGAGACTTAAGCGTACCTTTTGGTAGCACTGCAGTGATGAAGTCTTTCTTGATTACTACTTCATTGTTCGCGTTAAGCTCAATTGAAATGTAGTCATTGTCTTCAGCAATCTTAGTGATTTTACCCACTAGGCCACCGCTAGTTAAAACTTCGTCGCCTTTGCCCATAGAAGCCATTAGGTTTTTGTGTTCTTTTACGCGTTTCGCTTGTGGGCGGTAAATCATGAAGTAAAAGATCACTGCGAACATGCCAAGCATGATTAGCATTTCAAAACCACCGCCTGCTGGCGCGCCTTCTGCTGCTGCGTGAGCCTGAGAAATAAACATTAAAACATCCTCATTATATTTTATTGATAATCAAACAAATTGGGCTTTCGCATTTTAGATTCAAGTCTGAGAGTAACTAATAGAGATCGCTCTCTCAAAAATAACGTGCGTTAGCCTACTTTATTAGCAAAAGCCTCTGGCGACATGCCAAAGGCTTTAATTCTTTTAGTTTTTCAATTACTGCTCTTTTGCTAGTGGTGGCACTTCACGACCACGACGCTCATAGAACTCAGTAACAAATTCATCGAAGCGATCTTCATCAATTGCTTTACGAATGCTTTCCATCAGACGCTGGTAGTAACGCAGGTTATGGATTGTATTCAAGCGAGCGCCTAAGATTTCATTACAACGCTCTAAATGGTGAAGGTACGACTTGCTGTAGTTTTGACAAGTGTAACAGTCACAATGCGGATCCAATGGTGTTGTATCCGTTTTATGTTTCGCATTACGGATCTTGATCACACCACCAGTCACAAATAAGTGACCATTACGTGCGTTACGCGTTGGCATTACACAGTCAAACATGTCGATACCACGACGAACACCTTCAACCAAGTCTTCTGGCTTACCTACGCCCATCAAGTAGCGAGGTTTGTCTTCAGGAAGTTGAGGACAAGTATGCTCAAGAATACGGTGCATGTCTTCTTTAGGCTCACCTACTGCCAAACCACCAACCGCATAACCGTCAAAACCGATTTCCGTTAGACCTTTTACCGACACATCACGTAAATCTTCGTAAACACCACCTTGAACAATACCAAATAGGTTGTTTGGGTTTTCTAGCTTCTCGAAGTGGTCACGTGAACGCTGTGCCCAGCGTAATGACATTTCCATCGATTTCTTCGCTTCATCATGTGTCGCTGGGTATGGCGTGCACTCGTCAAAAATCATAACAATATCAGAGCCCAGGTCTTTTTGAATTTCCATCGACTTTTCTGCGTCCATGAAAATCTTGTCACCGTTTACTGGGTTACGAAAGTGAACACCCTCTTCAGTGATCGTACGCATCTTACCAAGGCTGAATACTTGGAAGCCGCCTGAATCAGTAAGAATAGGACCGTGCCAGTTCATAAAATCGTGCAGGTCACCGTGCATTTTCATCACTTCTTGACCAGGACGTAGCCACAGGTGGAACGTATTACCTAGCAGAATTTCTGCACCAGTACCTTTTACTTCTTCTGGTGTCATACCTTTAACGGTACCGTAAGTACCTACTGGCATGAACGCAGGAGTTTGAACAGTGCCGCGTTCGAAAGTCAGTTGACCACGACGTGCATTGCCGTTTTTCTTCTTAAGATCGAATTTTAATTTCACGATGCCTCCGGGTGTCAGAGAAACAGTCTGACTGAGTGTTTAGGGCTCTACCCTACTTTAAGGAGCGGTCGCTTTTCCTTGCGAGAGACAAAGCAATGGATGCTTTATTTCCTAGCTTACTGCTAGCACTCGTAAATCTACTTTTAACTACGCCGTTTTCTTCTTGATGAACATTGAATCGCCATACGAGAAGAAACGGTATTTGTTTTCCACCGCATGTTTGTAAGCATTCATGGTGTTCTCGTATCCAGCAAATGCACTCACCAACATGATCAGTGTTGATTCAGGCAAGTGGAAGTTTGTGATCAAGCAATCCACTAGCTGATATTCGTAACCAGGGAAAATAAAGATTTCAGTATCGCCAAAGAATGGGGCCAGCTCAGTCCCTTTTTGCAATGCGTCTTGCGCTGCACTTTCAAGTGAACGCACAGATGTGGTACCAACAGCAATAATTCGTCCGCCACGCGCTTTCGTCGCTTTAATTGCTTCGACGACTTCTTGTGGTACTTCTACGTACTCGGCATGCATGTGGTGATCGTTGATATTTTCCACTTTTACCGGCTGGAATGTACCCGCCCCAACGTGCAAAGTAACGTAAGCAAACTCTGCACCTTTCGCTTTGATTTTCTCCAAGAGAACATCATCAAAGTGAAGGCCCGCTGTCGGTGCCGCAACCGCACCTGGCTTTTGATTATATACCGTTTGGTAACGCTCTTTATCTGCATCTTCGTCTGGACGGTCGATGTAAGGAGGAAGCGGCATATGGCCGATTTCTTCCAGAATTTCTAGTACCGTCTTATTTGAACTAAATTTCAGTTCAAATAAAGCATCATGGCGTGCCACCATTTCTGCTGAATATTCATCATTCTCGCCAACAATAATGGTTGTACCTGGTTTTGGTGACTTAGAGCAGCGAACGTGCGCGAGGATGCTTTTCTCATCCAACATGCGCTCCACTAGCACTTCTAATTTACCGCCCGATTCCTTGCGGCCAAAAAGACGAGCAGGAATAACACGAGTATTATTAAACACCACTAAGTCACCGGGTTGAACTTGGCCCAATACATCAGTAAATGTGCCATCAATGAGCTCTCCGGTATTGCCGTCCATTTGCAGCAGTCGGCTAGCGGTACGCTCTGGTTGAGGGTAGCGAGCGATGAGTTCATCTGGAAGGTCGAAATGGAAATCTGATACTTGCATGTTACTTGTCTTATCTATTGGTCAAATCACGTCTAGGCGACGATAAAATTGCGACGAGTTTTTCGCAGCAGACTAGTATATGTTTACATGCTGCAATAGCAAGCAAATCACCAGAATATAGCAGTAAAAGCCATGGTGAAGAGTGTAATAAAACGTGAAAAGCCTCGATTACTTGGCACTATTTTTAATTTGAGCCCAAAAGAGAGAACATAAAAAAGTAAAGCAGCGTATACCGCTGCTTATTAGTTTGGCATTCCAATCGCCCTATCAAACCTCACGCTTTCGCCACAAGAATAACGGCACGAATAAACCCAATAACCAAAACCCTAGACTGCCACCTTCATCATCTGAGCCTTTGAAATCACAGTTATTGGTCGCAATACCATCGTGACACTCTTTATTGTCATCACTTTCATTGTTCGCACTTTTGATAAAATTCGGCGCAATGATGTAACGACTTGGTGGCGCATCGGCAGTGATGTAAGACTGTACCCAGTCGTAATAGTGGCTCACTTTGGTATAGAAACTTGGGATCGTCAAAGAGCCACATGTTGGTAGAATAAGGGGGCCGCCACTAACAATACCAATTTGTTTGCCGGTCGCCACATCGACCAACGGGCCACCACTGTCACCTTTACATGCTGAGTTGCCATATTGGGTATGGCTATCCGGCTCCAATACATGGTTTTGTGTTGGTAGCGTACAAATTTTGGTTTGGTTGTCTCTTGAATCAATGATCCCCGGAAAACTACTGCCAATTTCTAAACGCTCATAACATTTGTCGATGGGTAAAAATGTGCTAATGGTGGTTTTGAGCGTATTAGAAGGTTCAGAAGCATCCGGCTGAGTAGACCCCCATCCAAACACTTGCACATTTTCGACACGTTGATTGGTCAGGTAATTATCGTTCCAGTCTGCCGCCAAACGTGCTTCGATACTCTCCATGTCAACTTTACTCGCTAGGTCAGCAAAGCTCGCGTTTGCCACTGGGCGCGTGAGATACAGCAACGCGATGTCTGAATCTAAACCGGTTTGGATAGGTTTCACGTTGCCATTACTGTCGGTCTCAGCTTTTGAAATCCGGGTGTAATCCGGATGAACCACAACGTGAGACACCGGATAAAAGTTATCAAGCCCTGCAGAATTAAGTTCATACACATTCGCATTCACCGACAGCTCACCCGGCGGGGTCACATAGTAGGTTGCTTCATTGGTTCCTTGTCCCATCACCACACAGTGCGCCGCAGTCAGTACCCATTGCTCTGTCAGCATCGTTCCACCACACAGCGGAAACTCTGCCATATTACTTGCTCGCAAAGTAACGCGGTCAACAGGATCGGTTTGTTCATCTCCTAACACAATCGCCTGTGTTGATGGCACACTGAATGCCGCCACTGCCAGCGCAATAAGTTTGTTACACGTTGTTCGTTTCATCTAGGTTGCTGTCTTCAATTTGGTAAGCCTGGACGTATCTTCTTCGAGAGAAGAATCTTGGAAAATCCAGCGAATAAAAATGTGCGATTCAATTCATTGGATTACCTTGGGAACACATTCAATATCAACTAAAAATGCCAACTGACTCGCACACAAACCGACTTATTCAAATTAATAAAAACACCAATAAAACACAGATTACGCAGCCCATCAGCATTGTGCTATTTAATTGATGAAAAACGAGTTAGCTCCCAGATATACAGAAAAATATTCTCTATATTTAAGAGAAGGACAATGCCGCTGGAGGTCTCTATGATCAAGGTTGAAGACATGATGACTCGTAATCCTCATACATTACTGCGCACGCACACCTTGCGTGATGCAAAAAGCATGATGGATGCGCTTGATATTCGACACATTCCGGTTGTTGATGCCAATAACCACTTACAAGGCTTGGTGACTCAACGCGACATTCTTGCTGCTCAAGAATCGAGCTTGCACCCAGATGAGGCTGAACAATCTTTTACTTTAGACACACCGCTCTACGAAATGATGCACACCAACATCATGACGGCAGAGCCTATCGCGGGGCTCAAAGAGAGCGCTATCTATATGCAAAAGCATAAAGTTGGCTGTCTACCTGTTGTCACCAAAGGTCGATTGGTCGGCATTATTACTGATAGTGACTTCGTGACGATTGCGATTAACTTATTGGAACTACAAGAAGAAGTGGAACCTGAAGAAATCGAGCAGGAAGAATAGTACGCAAGCGTATTCTCTTTGTTGTAAGTTTCGTTTTTACACCGGTTAAACGAAAAAAGAGCGGCAGGGTTGCCGCTCAAAATGCCATTACTGACGCTGATTAAGGAAGTGTTTCTCTGCCAATTAGAATTGGTCTTCTTCGGTCGAACCTGTCAATGCTGTCACTGAAGAGTTACCACCTTGGATAGTATTGGTCATTCTATCGAAGTAACCTGTACCTACTTCTTGTTGGTGCGCAACAAACGTATAGCCTTTTTCAGCTGCTTGGAATTCAGGACGCTGAACTTTCTCAACATAATGACGCATACCTTCACCTTGAGCGTAAGCGTGTGCCAGTTCAAACATGTTGAACCACATGTTGTGAATGCCTGCTAGCGTGATGAATTGGTACTTGTAGCCCATGTCTGCAAGCTCTTGTTGGAACTTAGCAATGGTTTCTGCATCTAGGTTTTTCTCCCAGTTGAATGAAGGCGAGCAGTTGTACGCCAACAATTGATCTGGGTATTCAGCGTGAATTGCTTCTGCAAACTTACGTGCTTCTTCCAAACATGGCGTAGCCGTTTCACACCAAATCAAGTCTGCATATGGTGCGTAAGCCAGACCGCGAGAAATCGCTTGGTCGATACCCGCGCGAACGCGGTAGAAACCTTCTTGAGTACGCTCACCTTCAATAAAGTCTTTATCATATGGGTCGCAATCTGAAGTAATGAGATCCGCCGCATTCGCATCAGTACGAGCAATAACTAATGTTGTTGTTCCCGCTACGTCAGCAGCCAAACGAGCTGCAACGAGCTTTTGTACCGCTTCTTGCGTAGGAACTAATACCTTACCCCCCATATGACCACACTTTTTCACCGATGCTAACTGGTCTTCAAAGTGAACGCCCGCGGCACCGGCTTCGATCATCGATTTCATTAGTTCGTAAGCGTTAAGCACACCACCAAAGCCCGCTTCAGCATCCGCTACGATAGGTAGGAAGTAATCAATACCACCTTCATCTTCAGGCGTCTTACCAGCAGCCCACTGAATTTGGTCTGCACGACGGAATGAGTTGTTGATACGCTTTACTACTGACGGTACAGAATCTACTGGGTAAAGAGATTGGTCTGGATACATCGTCGAAGCGGTGTTGTTATCCGCCGCTACCTGCCAGCCTGACAGATAGATCGCTTCAATACCTGCCTTAGCTTGTTGAACGGCTTGACCACCCGTTAGCGCACCAAGACAGTTTACGTAACCTTTTTTCGCACTACCGTTGACCAGTGACCAAAGTTTGTCTGCACCACGTTGTGCAATTGTGTTTGCAGGCACCATAGAGCCACGCAGTTCCACCACTTCCTCGGCAGTGTAAGTACGCTTCACATTTTTCCAGCGTGGGTTAGTTGCCCAGTCTTTTTCCAGAGCTTCAATTTGTTGGCGGCGAGTTAAGTTAGTCATTGGTCTATCCCTCTTTATAATTTGCACTTTATGCGTGTGCGTTGAGTTTCCGTTCTCAGGCAGTACTTCCCTATCTGCCTTGAAAATCCTTCACGTTATTGGTGTTACAGTTATTCTTTATTAATCCAGGTAGTCATAACCAGGAACTGTCAAAAAGTTGGTCAGTTCATCGCTCGTCGTGAGCCTTGCCATTAAGTCTGCTGCTTCTTCAAATCGACCCGCATGGTAGCGCTGTTCGCCAATTTCTTGCTTCACGACTTCAATCTCCTCTTTGAGATAGAGCTCGAACAGCTCTTTAGTGACCTTTAATCCGTTGTCTAGCGACTTGCCGTGTTGAATCCATTGCCAGATAGAGGCGCGTGAGATTTCTGCCGTTGCTGCGTCTTCCATCAGTCCGTAAATCGGCACACAACCATTGCCAGAAATCCAAGCTTCGATGTATTGCAGCGCAACGCGAATATTGTGGCGCATTCCGCCTTCAGTGCGCTCGCCTTCACAAGGCTCAAGCAGTTCAGCGGCTGTAATAGGCGCATCCTCTGCACGGCTCACATCCAACTGGTTGGTGCGTTCACCCAGCACAGCACTAAAGACTTCCATAGCAGTGTCAGCCAAACCTGGATGAGCCACCCAAGTACCGTCGTGGCCGTTGTTAGCTTCTAACGATTTGTCAGTCTGGATCTTGTCTAATACTTTTTGATTCTCTTTCGGGTCTTTAGCTGGGATAAATGCGGCCATTCCTCCCATCGCGAAAGCACCTCGTTTATGGCAAGTACGTACCAATAATCGCGAGTAAGCGTTTAAGAATGGCTTGTCCATCGTTACCACTTGGCGATCTGGCAGTACTCGGTCTGAGTGTTTTTTCAATGTTTTGATATAGCTAAAGATGTAATCCCAGCGACCACAGTTCAAACCAACGATGTGTTCTTTAAGCGAGAACAGAATCTCGTCCATTTCGAATACCGCTGGTAAGGTTTCAATCAGCACAGTCGCTTTGATGGTGCCTGTATCCAAACCGAAGTAGTCTTCGGTGAAATGGAACACTTCGCTCCACCACTTCGCTTCGTGATGCGATTGCAGTTTTGGAAGGTAGAAATAAGGGCCACTGCCTTTTTGAAGTAACGCTTTGTAGTTGTTATAGAAATACAGAGCGAAATCGAATAGCGCACCTGGAATGATCTGACCGTGCCACGTAACGTGTTTTTCTTTTAAATGAAGGCCGCGAACACGGCAGATCAACACCGCTGGGTCATCTTCCAGCTGATAATGTTTGCCATTGCCAGGATTGGTGTAACTGATGGTGCCATTAACAGCATCGCGCAAGTTAATTTGACCATCCAGCACTTTACTCCATGCAGGAGACATTGAATCTTCGAAGTCTGCCATGAACACTTTTACATTCGCATTCAGTGCGTTAATCACCATCTTGCGGTCAGTTGGTCCGGTAATCTCCACACGGCGATCTTGCAGATCTTGTGGGATTCCTAGGATCTTCCAACTTCCTTCACGGATGTCTTGTGTCTCTGGTAGAAAATCTGGTAGCTCACCAGCATCAATACGTGCTTGCTTCTCTTCTCTTGCTTCCAGCAACTGTTCAACACGTCCGGCAAATTTTTCACACAGTAGAGATAAAAAGGTTTGGGCTTCAACAGGGAAAATTGCTTGATGTTCTGGAGCAACGACTCCATTCACCTCAAGCATGCCTTGGGTTTGCTTTAGTTGTTGTGTTTTTTGTTCTGTCTGAGCAAGCATAATCATTCATCCTTAACGTGCTTTATCAATCTTGGGCAGTCAGCGTAAAGCTACATTTGTAAGTTATGAACAACAAATTACATCCTTTAACTTTGTGTTCAA
>NZ_JAWOTP010000025.1:0-66486 GCF_033338935.1 Vibrio sp. Vb0598
TCCACTCCGCCACTTATATTAAGCCTCAGTCAAAAGACTGAGGCTTTTTTCGTTTTGGTTCCCCGACTTACCTTAAACCCACTTTCATATTGAAACCTTGCATCGAGAGGCAGGCTTCCCTCTGGCGATGCTTTCTAAGCCCTGTTATGAGTGAAGTGGAACTCAGTTTTGTGTGGTTTCTACTGAACCGGGTCCTAGTATCGAGCGCTAGTTCTCAGCCCTTATGCTTACTTACCAAAGCTTCCTTTATTATTACCTGGAAAATTTATTCACTAGGTTATGTTATTTTCGGGGGAGATTTCTCTGCTTTAGATGTTTTGATTTAGCCATAGGCGCTTATTAATATAAACTCAGCGCATTTAAAACTTTCCAAACATGGATTTTGTTTTGTCGATCTATTTAAGCCAGTGTCTTAAAGTGTATTCGCTACTTCTTCCCTCTAACCCTCTCCAACCTACAAAGCCACCACTACATTCGTATAACGTGAGCGGTATAGGTGCTTTCATAGCTGTGTTTGCTGAGTAAGTCGTTCACCTAGCACATTGACTGAGGAAAAGTCTTCTTTCAGTGGACCTTCGTGTAAGTCACGATAGTTTTAATAATTATCTGGTACTTTTTATTCTAAAGGTGTACGCTTCACATCGAGTGTTTTTTCGACAGTAAATCATGTTATATCTCTTGTTTAAAAGCTTTGTAAGAAGGCTGAACTCCGTGCAAAAAACGCGATGAAGTGTTGCTCGGAGTCTTAAATTAATCTTCATCAGGTGTTTTATGTGTGGGTAGCTTCGCTGAAGTTATACGCAGGAGCTTGTACACCTGATAAAAGAGAAGAGATGGCCGGTGATATTTCATCATCGGCCTTTTTGTATCTGTTAAGCAGCTACAAAGCATTACCCAGTATTGAAATAAGGGCCGGTATTGATCACCGGCCTTTTTTATTTGGTTGAAAACATGAGTATTTTACAAGTTAAAAATTTGTCTTATCAGATAGCTGATAAGACGTTATACAACAACGTGACCTTTCGTATTAACGTGGGAGAGAAAATAGGTATCACCGGAGCGAATGGTGTTGGAAAAAGCACCTTATTGAAACTGCTTTTCGGTGAATTATCTGCAGATAAGGGCTGCATTGAATGGTTACCAAACCTTGAGGTGGGGTATTTAGAACAACATTTTAAGATCGATAATGTGCTGACAGTTCATGAGTGTTTAAAGGGCTCTTTTGAGAGTTTATACGCTGCAGAGCAAAAGCTTTGGACTTTGTATCATGCGATGACCGAGTCTCACTCTACATCTCTTTTAAGCCAAGTCGCTCGGCTACAGGCATATTTAGAAGATGAAGACTTCTATGCAATTAATACCAAAATTGAACGAGTTGCTGTAGGTCTTGGTATTTATCAATTTGGCTTAGATACACCGCTTATCTCGCTAAGTGGCGGTCAAAGGCACAAAGTCCTTTTAGGCAGGTTGTTACTTCGCAACCCCGATGTGTTAATTCTTGATGAGCCGACAAACTATCTTGATGCTCCGCACATTGAATGGCTAGTCACGTTTCTCAATGATTACATTGGTACCGTTTTACTGGTTTCTCATGATGTTGATTTTCTTAATCAAGTAGCGACCAGTATTTGTGATATTGATTATCAAACGGTTCGAAAATACAGCGGTACTTATGTCAAAGCAATGCAGCAAAAGCAGCACGACGGTGCTTTATTAGAAAAGCAATATAAGGCTCAGCAAAGTGAAATTCGAAAGTTAGAGAAATTTATTGCCCAAAATGGTGCAGGAGTTAACGCCAGTCTTGCTAAAGGGCGTAAGAAGAGACTGGATAAAATCGAACGTATTCAACTGAATCATGTAGAGAAAGTATCGACGTTTGACTTTGCTCACCAGCCCATTGGGCAACAGTATGTGATTGACGCAAAAGCGTTGATGATAGGTTATCAGCAGCCTCTGCTTCCAGTATGTGATATCAAGTTAGCGCGCGGGGAAACGTTGGTTGTTGCTGGCTTTAACGGCGTGGGTAAGTCGACCTTACTTAAAACCCTGATGGGGAAGATCGAGCCACTCTCTGGTGAGGTGGTATTGGCAAAAGGTGCAATGATTGGTTATTTTTCTCAAGATTTGTCTTGGCGCCATCCTCAGAACACGCCTGAACAGGAGCTGTGCTCTTGTGCGCCAACAATCTCAAGCAAAGAGTCACGCAAGCTATTAGCTCGCTTTGGGATCACGGGGGATAAGACGCAGCGCCACTTAGATACATTGAGCGGTGGTGAGCAAACTCGGGTGAAACTGTGTTGTTTATCGGTTCAGAAATGCCATGTTTTGCTGTTGGACGAACCAACAACACATTTGGATAGCAGCAGCAAAAATGCGCTTAAAGAGGCTCTCCAGCGCTTTTCCGGTAGCGTGATTGTGGTATCTCATGAGAAGGCATTTTTGCAATCTTGGCCTGATAGAGTTTTAGATATTTCGTTGCTCACTTGTGCTGAATCGAAAACAGAACAGGAGGTGGAGCTATGATGCAGTCCATGATCCTATTTCTCGTTGCTTTTCTTGTTGGTGCTGATGAGTTGATGCTTGGATCTATTCTTGAACCCATCGGAAATGATTTAAGTGTTCAACCGAGTCAGGTTACCTTATTTATTACGGCATATAGTTTAGCCATAGCAATTTGTGCTCCTTACTTGGGCCGTTTATCAGACCGAGTTGGGCGTATTCGTATCATGGTGCCTGCTTGCTTTGTATTTGGGGTTGCGTCTATTACGACGGGCATAGTTCATGATTTTGAACTTGCTATTGCAACTCGAGTGATCACTGGTATTGCAAGTGCAGGCATGTTGCCAATTGCATTCGCGTTAGCGGGAGACGCGAAGGGTAATAGAGCGATGCGTCAAATTGTGATGGTTCAGGCGGGATTAACGCTAGGTATGATAACTAGCCCTGCGATCGGAGCATTGTTGACCCAGCTTTTATCATGGCGTGCCGCTTTTATTATTTTGGGCGTTGCGGCTCTTCTTGTCAGTGCTATGAGCGTAGTGTTCATGAATGACCAGCATGATGAGTCCCAAATGTCAGATGCTCTGCCACCTATAACAGGTGTAATTCATGTTCCTGGCGCGTTGAGGGCGATTTTAGCGATGTGTTTAGCTCTAGGGGGAGGTATTGGTGTATTTAACCTGATAGGCCTTCATATTCGAGATACCAGCGATTTGGCGCTCGGTTGGGTGGGCGCTATTTATGCAGATCTAGGGATCGTGAGTGTGGTTGGAAATATGTGCGTGGCAAGAGCTTCTCGCTGGCTTGGTAGCTCTCGAGCCGTTATGCGAGTGGCCTTAATGGTGTGCATACCTTGTAGTGCATGGGTGTTCTCAAATGAGATGAGTACGGTGACCGCTTATCTTCCAGCTCTAGTGCTCTGGTCTCTCGCTGGAGGGGTTGGTTCTCCGGCATTACAAGCACATATCGCAAGCTTATCTGATGAATATCGAGGTGTGTTGATGTCTTTTGGAATGAGTATGATGCACTTTGGTGTCGCGATTTGGTCTGCCTTGGCGGGCTTCGCGTATTCTGTAGGCAATGAATGGGTCGCTTTCGTGGCTTTGCTATTGTTTGGCTCAGCAGTAGTTATCTTAAAGCCAGTTGGTAATACTGAACAAAGTGAGCGTTATTCGTAGTGTTTTAGTAGATAAAGAAAAGCCGTTACCTAAAAAGGTAACGGCTTGTTCCAAATACTTTTTGAAAAACGGTCTTAGTTCATGCCGTATTTCTTAAGTTTCTTGCGAAGAGTACCGCGGTTGATACCCATCATAGTTGCTGCGCGAGTTTGGTTACCGCGAGTGTACTGCATGATAGTATCTAGTAGTGGCTGTTCAACTTCAGCTAGAACTAATTCGTATAGTTCTGTTACTTCCTGGCCGTTTAGTTGAGCAAGGTAGTTTTTAAGAGACGCTTTAACAGAGTCACGTAAAGGCTTCTGAGTAATCTGGTCTTGTGACGTTACTGTAGTTACTGTTAATGCTTCTGAAGTCAGATTTTGTTCGAACATATTCGGTCTAGCTCTTCTCTTAATTATGATGCAACGTTATCAAAATAACCTTCTAACGCCTCAATTTGCAGCGGAGCTGCGTCGATAGCGTTGAAGGTACGGCGAAACTCACTTGCCTGTTCATGCTCTTTCAGGTACCACCCAACGTGCTTGCGCGCGATACGTGGACCTAAGAACTCCCCATAAAACTCATGCAGAGCATTTACATGACCAAGCATAATGGTTTTCACTTCCTCAGTTGGAAGTTCCTCCATTGTGGTGCCGTTTTCCAAATAGTGATGGATTTCCTGGAAAATCCAAGGACGACCCTGGGCAGGGCGTCCAATCATTAAAGCGTCCGCACCGGTGTACTCCAGTACAAATTTGGCTTTCTCCGGGCTATCGATATCACCGTTCGCGATAACCGGAATTGAAATCGCCTCTTTTACCGCTTTAATGCTGTCATATTCGGCCTCACCTTTGTACATACATGCTTTCGTTCTGCCATGCAGAGCAAGAGCTTGTATGCCGCAGTTTTCGGCTAATTTAGCGATCTGGACACAGTTCTTGTTGTCTGTATCCCAGCCAGTTCGAGTCTTTAACGTTACAGGAACGTCCACTGCATTCACGACCGCTTTCAAAATCTCTTCGATAATGTTTGGGTATTGAAGCAGAGCAGAGCCCGCTAGCTTCTTATTCACTTTTTTTGCCGGGCAGCCCATGTTGATGTCGATGATTTGTGCACCGTTCTCAACACTGAATTGAGCTGCGTCCGCCATAAGCTGTGGATCGGAACCCGCAATCTGTACAGAGCGAATGCCCGATTCGCCCTCGTGTACCATGCGCTGTTTCGACTTTGACGTTCCCCATAGTTTTGGGTTAGCAGACATCATTTCACTGACGGCCATTCCCGCACCATAGCGAAGACACAACTCGCGAAACGGTCTATCCGTTACACCAGCCATAGGGGCTACGATTAGATTGTTCTTAAGTTGATAGTTTCCGATTTTCAAAACGTCATCACAGTTCTGTACCAGCAAGGGCGCGCATTTTACGCATTTTTTCACTGCGTGAAAAGACTAATATTTGAGCATTTACAAATTGTTTTTGTAAATTGTATGAATTTCAAACAATTAGCTCTGAAAACCTTGTCTAGCCTTGCTTACGACCAGAGATGCGACACCATTCACTTTGCTCAACAATCGGGTCAATGTGAAGCTCGTCACGGTAATAGTTCGCAACATCTTCAGCTTGGGTGTCTAATACGCCAGACATTGCAAGGTCGCCATTTGGTTTAACTAGGCCTTTAATGATTGGTGCTAGTTCACGTAAAGGTCCCGCAAGGATGTTGGCCACAACGACGTCAGCGACGAGACCTTCTGGTTGATTTTGCGGTAAGTAAACTTCTAGTTTGTCTGCAACGCCATTACGCTCAGCATTGTCTTTTGAAGCAAGCAGGGCTTGAGGATCAATGTCGATCCCTATCACTTTTTCAGCGCCCAGTTTGATCGCTGCGATCGCAAGAATACCTGAGCCACAACCGAAGTCGATAACGGTCTTACCGCTTAAGTCCATGCTTTCTAGCCACTCAAGACAAAGTGCTGTTGTAGGGTGAGTACCCGTACCGAATGCAAGGCCTGGATCCAACATAACATTAACAGCGTCAGGATCTGGAATGTCGCGCCAGCTTGGACAAATCCATAAGCGTTCACCAAATTTCATTGGGTGGAAGTTTTCCATCCATTCGCGTTCCCAGTCTTTATCTTCAAGCTGTTCTACTTTGTAAGCAAAATTGTCAGCCAGCATATTGCTCGCTTTAATTTGGTCGATGATGAAGTTAGTGTCTGCTTCTGCATCATACAGTGCCAGAATATCAGTATCGCCCCATAAGCGAGTTTCGCCAGGTAGAGGTTCGAATACAGGTGTATCCTGCGCGTCTAAGAATGTAACAGACAGCGCGCCAGTCTCTTCCATTAGCATATCGCCGATTTGCTCAGCGTTTTCATTGGTCGCGTTGAGTTTGATTTGAATCCAAGGCATTGGTTTTTGCTCTTAAAGTGAATGAAGTGGCGCAGAGTTTACCAGAACTCTACGATTTGTTTGAGTATATACCCAAATAAGCCGATTTATATGTTGAGCCCTTTGCGTACATATAAAACAAAAATGCCCACGGGAGTGGGCATTTTTTAAGACGTTTGCTTAGGCTTATTGTAAGCCAAGCTTCTTCTCTAGGTAGTGGATGTTTGCACCACCGTGTTGGAAGTTTTCGTCATTCATAATGGAGAATTGCAGTGGCACGTTAGTTTTGATGCCTTCGATGATCATCTCACCCAGTGCGTTTTTCATACGTGCAATCGCTACATCACGGTTCTCACCGTAAGTGATCAGTTTACCAATCATTGAATCGTAATGAGGTGGTACTGTGTAGCCTGTGTAGATATGAGATTCCCAACGTACACCCATACCACCAGGAGCGTGGAAACGCTCGATCTTACCCGGAGATGGTAGGAAGCGCTCAGGGTCTTCTGCGTTGATACGACACTCAATCGCATGGCCACGGATCTTAATATCATCTTGAGTGAATGACAGAGGCTGACCCGCTGCAACACGAAGCTGTTCTTTGATTAGGTCGATGCCAGTAACCATCTCTGTTACTGGGTGCTCTACCTGAATACGAGTGTTCATTTCGATGAAGTAGAACTCACCGTTCTCGTATAGGAATTCAAACGTACCTGCGCCGCGGTAACCGATCTCGATACATGCACGAGTACAGCGTTCACCGATGTACTTACGCATTTCTTCTGTGATACCAGGTGCTGGAGCTTCTTCCACTACTTTTTGGTGACGACGTTGCATTGAACAGTCACGCTCACCAAGGTGGATTGCGCCGCCTTGACCGTCAGCAATAACCTGAACTTCAACGTGACGAGGGTTTTCTAGGAATTTCTCCATGTAAACCATGTCATTGTTGAACGCCGCTTTTGCTTCAGCACGTGTCATTGCAATGGCTTGGATAAGGTCTTTCTCTGCGCGAACAACACGCATACCACGACCGCCGCCGCCGCCAGATGCTTTGATGATTACTGGGTAACCAATGCGCTTAGCAAATGCTTTGTTTTTCTCTTCGTCATTGTCTAGAGGGCCGTCAGAACCCGGTACACAAGGAACGCCTGCTTTCTTCATTGCATTGATAGCAGATACTTTATCGCCCATTAGGCGGATAGTGTCTGCCTTTGGACCAACGAAGATGAAACCACTGCGCTCAACTTGCTCTGCGAAGTCTGCGTTCTCAGACAGGAAGCCGTAACCTGGGTGGATAGCCACAGCACCAGTCACTTCTGCTGCAGAAATGATGCGTGGAATGTTTAGGTAGCTGTCGATACCACGAGCAGGGCCGATACATACGGTTTCGTCTGCGAGTAGTACGTGCTTAAGATCGCGGTCAGCTGTTGAGTGAACAGCGACGGTCTTAATACCTAATTCTTTACAAGCGCGAAGAATACGAAGTGCAATTTCACCTCGGTTCGCGATGACTACTTTGTCTAGCATAAGGCAAGCCCCGCTTATTCGATTACAACAAGAGGTTGGTCGAATTCAACTGGTTGGCCGTCTTCAGCTAGGATTGCTGTAACAACGCCAGATTTGTCCGCTTCGATTTGGTTCATCATTTTCATTGCTTCAACAATACATAGAGTATCGCCAGCATTTACTTTCTGACCCACTTCTACGAATGCTTTAGAGTCTGGGCTTGGAGAGCGGTAGAAAGTACCAACCATTGGAGAAAGAACTTGGTGACCTACAGGTGTTGCTGCTGGAGCTTCTGCTGCTGGTGCTTCCGCTACTGGTGCCGCTGCTACTGGAGCAGGTGCCGCTGCTGGAGCTGCTGCGTAGTGAATTGGTGCTTGAGGGGCTGCAGTGCCATGACGGCTGATGCGCACTGACTCTTCACCTTCAGAGATCTCTAGCTCAGCAATACCAGACTCTTCAACTAACTCAATTAGCTTCTTGATTTTACGAATATCCATCTTTTCTTTCTCTTTTATCTTGTGATTAAGACAACCCTCGTAGGGTTGCAGAGTGTTAGGGTTACTTTGCCTGTAGCTTATTGATCGCTGCAGACAGAGCAAATTCATAACCTTGTGCGCCTAAACCGCAAATCACACCCTCTGCTTTATCTGACAGATAAGAGTGATGACGGAATGGTTCACGTGCATGCACATTTGATAAGTGCACCTCAATAAATGGGATGGCGACGCCAAGTAATGCATCTCGCAGCGCCACACTAGTATGAGTGAAAGCCGCTGGATTGATGATGATGAAGTCAATCTTGCCATAGGCAGAGTGAATGGCTTCAATCAGTTCGTACTCACGATTTGATTGTAGGTGTTCCAGTTCTACCCCAGCGTTATGGGCTTGCTCTGTAAGAGTATCCACAACTTGAGCTAAGGTACTGTGACCATAGTGTGTCGGTTCGCGCAGACCCAATAGATTAAGATTTGGTCCGTTTAGAACAAGAATCCGTGACTTTGCAGACATTGTGTTGCTATCTTCCCTTATCGTGAGTGGAACGTTTATATTCCCAAATATACGATAGTTCAGCACGATTTTTTTGTTAAAACCGAGCAAATTTTAAAAAATCGACCAAGATTATAGCTAATTCATAGCAATTAGCAGCAATTTACTGGTCTAATCTCCTAATAGCCACTCTCGTTTCTGTAACCAAGTTAACAAAAACAACATAATTGCCATATTTTTTGTGTGGCCAATTTGTGCACTAAAGCAAAAAACCGCCATGAGTGATGGCGGTTTTTAAAGTGCTTTTAAAACAGTTGGTTGAATTTATGCCAATTCTGCTTTCTCTGCGATAAGTTTATCTACAACGCTCGGATCGGCAAGCGTTGATGTGTCTCCGAGGTTGCTGGTATCACCCGTTGCAATTTTACGCAGGATTCGACGCATGATCTTACCAGAACGAGTCTTCGGTAAGGAATCCGTCCAGTGCAGTACATCTGGTGTTGCAATTGGACCAATCTCTTTACGCACCCAATCTTTCACTTCTTTGTGTAGCTCTGCTGACGGGAATTCACCATCGTTCAAGGTAATGTAAGCGTAGATAGCTTGGCCTTTGATATCATGCGGAATGCCCACAATAGCGGCCTCAGCAATTTTATGATGTGCGACAAGAGCCGATTCTATTTCAGCGGTACCCATGCGGTGACCCGACACGTTTAGTACGTCATCAACACGGCCCGTGATCCAGTAGTAACCGTCTTCGTCACGACGAGCTCCATCACTAGTAAAGTACATTCCCTTGAAGGTTGAGAAGTAGGTCTGTTCAAAGCGCTCGTGGTCGCCATAAACAGTACGCATCTGACCTGGCCATGAATCAAGGATCACCAAGTTACCTTCTGCTGCGGTTTCTTCAATGATGTTGCCCATGTTATCAACCAGTGCAGGTTGGACTCCGAAGAATGGTCGAGTTGCTGAGCCTGGTTTTAAATCTGTTGCACCTGGTAGTGGTGCAATTAAGATACCGCCGGTCTCTGTTTGCCACCAAGTATCAACGATAGGCGAGCTCTCGTTACCAATCGTTTTGTAGTACCACTCCCACGCTTCAGGGTTGATAGGCTCACCTACTGAACCCATCACACGTAAGCTTGAACGAGATGTCCCTGCTACCGCTTCGTTACCTTTTGCCATTAGTGCACGAATAGCGGTTGGCGCAGTGTAGAGAATGTTCACTTGGTGCTTATCAACCACTTCACTCATACGAGCCGTGCTTGGGTAGTTTGGAACACCTTCAAACAGAATGGTTTTGGCCCCGTTCGCTAGTGGACCATAAATTAGGTAAGTATGGCCTGTAATCCAGCCCACATCCGCGGTACACCAGAAGGTTTCACCTGGTTGATAATCGAAGACATATTTAAAGGTCATTGCCGCGTAGACGAGGTAACCGCCTGTAGTATGTAGTACGCCTTTAGGTTTACCTGTCGAGCCAGATGTGTAGAGGATGAACAGCGGGTCTTCGGCTTTCATCTCTTCTGGTGGGCAAACGTCAGAAACGTTGGCTGTTGCTTCGTGCCACCAAACATCACGGTGTTCATGCCATTCAACATCACCACCTGTACGTTTAAGCACGACGACTTTACTGATGGTTTTCACGTCTGGGTTGGTTAGTGCCTCATCCACGTTCTTTTTCAGTGGAACAGCGCGTCCGCCACGTACGCCTTCGTCAGCGGTGATCACGACTTTAGCGTCAGAGTCGATGATACGGCCGGATAGTGCTTCTGGTGAGAAACCGCCAAATACTACGGTGTGAACCGCACCAATACGGGTACAAGCGAGCATAGCCACTGCGGCTTCTGGCACCATTGGCATGTATAGACACACCACGTCGCCCTTGCGTACGCCTTGCTCTTTCAATGCGTTGGAGAATTTACACACTTCTTTGTGCAGTTCGTTGAAAGTGAGTGTTTTGTCGTCGGCTGGATCGTCGCCTTCCCAAATGATGGCGACGTCATCCCCGTGTTCTGCAAGATGACGGTCAATACAGTTAGCCGAGACGTTCAGTGTGCCATCTTCAAACCAGCGAATATCAACATGGCCAGTGTCGAAAGAAGTGCTTTTTACTTTGGTGAAAGGTTTGATCCAATCAACGATTTTGCCGTGTTCGTTCCAGAAGCCCTCTGGATCGGTTACCGACTGCTGATACATGGCTAAGTAAGTATCATTATCCGCGTGTGTATGAGTTTTAATATTTTCTTTTACCGGATAAACGTGGGCTTCGCTCATGGCTTCTCTCCTTGTGCCTTATTTCTCGGCCTTACACCAATCTAGATAAGATTTTGAATATATTTTTGTAGGGCTGTTTTTTGGTTCTAAATAACTTGGTCGTGGTAATGACGACGTTGTGCTTATAACTGTCAGTCACCGCGCGTATTTCCACAATTAGACTTTAGGATGAGAGTGATAGAAGCGCCGGGAAATCGCTGAAACAAAAGTATTTCTGGGAGCTAGGTCAACTGATTTTTATGTATACGGTGCGGTTAGGTTGGGTAAATCGCCTTTCGTTAAGCGGACAAAGACCAAAGCGGCAGAAATCGCGTCTTGCAAGGCGTCGTGTTTGTCTTGGATAGGAAGTTCGAGGTGTTTACAAATGGCATCCAGACTTAAGTCGAAATAGGCATTCGGCAAATGTCGTTCCAACTTATCGTGATAAATCTGACTGACCTCGATGAGTGGGTTAGGAAGTGGGAAGCCAAGTTGCCTCAGACAAGCAAGGTCTAAGATCTTTTTATCGTAACGAATGTGATAGCCCACAAGTGGTCGGTTGCCGATAAAGTCGAGCAGCTCGAGCAGCGCCTCTTTTTCACTGATGCCATCGACTAAGTCTTGGTGGCGAATTCGATGGATCTTGACCGAGCCTGAGTCGAGCGATTGCGGCGCGCGTAAGCGGACTTCAAATGGTTGACTGGTGATGATGCGGTTGTCGATGATCTTGGTGGCTGCAATAGTCACCAGCTCGGCGCGATTTGGGTCAAGGCTGGTGGTTTCGCAGTCAAGAGAGACGTATTCTGTTTTATCTGGCGTGCAAAACAGCGACTGATAAGGCGAGCCTTTCAATTTGTAATGCCAGTATTTGCGTTGTAACCAGTTCATTGCTTACGCCTCTGTGATTTATGAAAATCAGGGTTAATCACGAATTTGATAATGGAAGCCTAAAAATTGCTTAAATTTCTTCACCACATGTAAGCTGTGGCGAAGCAAATCACGCTCAGTTCTATCCAGTTGTTTAATATCAATGTTATTCAACGCTTCTTGCTTTTTGAGTTGCTGATTAAGACGAAGTTTAAAGAACAATTTCAGTGCTTCGTTGAGATTATCTGCCGTTTCGGATTCTAAGATGCGCTTATTTCTCAGAGCTTCAATGCGCTCAAACGTGTTCTTCTCCTCAATGGCATATTCCAAAGACAAGGTGCGAATGCCGTGTACAATTGGGAAAATACCGCCGCGTTTAATGTCCAATCCGTCTTTAGCACTTTTTACGTTGCCAAATAGAGTTAGGGGCACAGAAAACTGCAAGGCAGGGCGAGTAAAATCAGACAATATCAACATGCGATCTTTCATTGTGTCACGAAGATGCGCCGCAATTGGAGCCAGCAGCTCGCAATTCCCAGCAACAGCATGGGCGTCACTGAAAATGGCTAAGTCCATGATTTGTTCTGGTTCGGCTTTAGCTATCCAGTGGTTTAGGGTGCTTATCCATTCTTGCTGTGTTTTGACCCACTTCGGGTTGTTAACCATCACTTTGCCAAGGCAAAGTGGATAACCGAGCTGTTGTAGGGTGTGTGTGAAGGATTGCATCACTTGTTCGCAATGAGGCCATTCCAGACCATCTTGAATAATCAGGGCATTGTCTTGATCAGTTTTGAGAATTTGCTCTCCTCGGCCTTCAGAGCCGAGTACGATCAAGCAACAATGGTCGTGCAAGGCTGGTGGTATCACTAACTCGAACGCTTTCTCGATAATTTGTTCGTTTACGGCTGAGATAAGCTCCATGATGAAGCGAGTGCGGATGCCGTTTTTCAATAAGCTCTCGACCAATTGACGTTGGCGGTTTGAGGCCAAGGCGAGCTCTTCCACGCTGCTTGCTCGAGCAATACTGAGCGTTAACACGTGAGAGTGGGTTGAGAATGCGCTGAGAATTTGGGTCATATCCAGCATGCCGACAGCTCTGTTGCCTTCACATACCATGAGGCGTTTCATTCTATTTCTGGTCATTGTGATCATGGCGTTGAATAGAAAGTCTCCATCATCAACGTGATAAACAGGAAAGCTCGCGATCTCACCCACTGGTGTGTCGAGCGCGCAATCATCTATCATCACAGAATGCAGCATATTAGTACGAGTCACTATTGCGTACGGGTGGGCTGATGGCCATTTTTCCAATCGTGGATCATCGCCATGGAGTTGAACCAATGCAGCGTCAATCCCATTTTCTTTTAAGGAACGTGTTACCTCGTTAATTGGTGTATTTGGTTCAAGGATCATCGGTGGGTGATAAATGCTGCGGTCAACTTTAGTGAGAATAAACTCCGCTAAGTTTTGCTGTTGATGGGCCGCTTCGATGAGCTCTTGCCGTTTCGATAAATTGTTATCGAAATAGGCTGCAAACTGGCCATTTTCGTTGTAAAGGGCAAGGAAAACTTCTTTCGGCAGTAGGTAAGAGAGCGTGTCCTCAAGCGCGATGTAGTGATGACGTACCTTGTCTTCAAGTAACGAGCGTACATCGAACATATCGTCGTTGGCATAATGTGCGAACACTTCCTGTTGATCGTTGGAGCGCTCTTCTACCGCGCCTTTGATCAGAATATGTAAGTGGGGGTTCTTCTGTCCGCAGGATAAAATAACATCTCGAGCTCGATAGTAGGCAACGTCCAGAGACGATCGCAGTCGCGTTTGTTGTGCTTCAGTTAAGCGATCGAACGGTGGAGATTGCATGTTAAATTTGTCAGGCATGAGAACACCCAATAATGATGGAAGGAACACTCTCTAAGTCTGACAAATTTCTTACCGGAAGCCAGACGACTTTGGTCTAAATTACGATGTTTTCGCTTGAAGATGCCAAATGTCGCAAAGTTAGTATTCCATCGAGGAAACGATAAGTTTCTTATTCTTCCCTTTTTATAATACGCATGGCGATCCATAATTCCCGGCTCGAACGTTGGTGTTCCCGTTTTAGGATATTAGTAATGTTGAAACCTTCTCCGTATGGCTGGATTTCCCAGTACTTTCTCGGATTCTTCTTTGCGTATGGCGTGTATCTGCCATTTTGGTCACTTTGGTTTAAGGAGCAAGGAGTATCTTCGACAGATATCGGTTTGCTGGTCGGGTTAGGCCTTGCGACACGTTGTGTTGCCAATATCGTGATCACCCCACGAGTACACAAAGTCGAACATCTTATGCCTGCTTTACGTTGGTTGAGTTTCGCTGCCCTCCTTTTTGTTGGATTTCACTTTTTTACGGGTGGTAGCTTTTGGTTAATGGCACTAGCGACAGTGTTGTTCAATCTTTGTTGTGGACCGATTATTCCGTTGTCGGACGCGATGGCAAATTACTACGCTCGCCTGAAAATGCTCGATTATGGCCGCACGCGGCTATGGGGTTCGATCGCCTTTATCGCAGGCTCGACGGCAGTGGGCTACCTGGTGGCTGAATTTGGCTCCGATATGATCTTGTACACTGCGATGTTCGGCGTGTTTATCTCGTTGCTGTTTGCTATGCGACCGACTAACCCAATGCCTGTAACGCATGGTGGGCAAAGCGCAGAACGTCCAAAGCTGACCGCTCTTTTGACCGACAAGCCGATACTAAAATTCTTAGTGTTGGTGTCACTAATTCAGGGCAGTCATGCGGCTTACTACGGCTTTAGTGCGATTCACTGGAAGGCCGCTGGTCACTCGGAAGATGTCATTGGCTACTTGTGGAGCTTAGGAGTGGCCGCAGAAGTGGCAGTGTTTGCACTGAGTAAGCGCTTATTCGTAGGTTGGTCAATACGCGCGTTGTTTATTGCTGCTGCCGTTGGTGTAATGATGCGTTGGGGTATTACGGCGTCGACAACATCGATTATTGCTTTGGTGATTGTTCAACTACTACATGGTGTGACTTTCGCTACCGCACACATTGCCGCGATCCAATATATCCAAAACTCCGAAGAAAATAAGATCGTAGCGTTGCAAGCGTTGTATAACGCGATTCCGTTGGGCGCATTTATCGCGTTAATGACCGTATTGAGTGGCTGGGGTTATGAGCACTGGGGACCGCTTGTGTTCTGGGGCATGGCCGCGATGGGGTTATTGGCTCTGTTCATCAAGCTTGATTCGCAAGACCCACATCAGGTGGTTGATGTATCAGACAAGCCACTTGAAACACAGAATTAGACTTATGTAACAAAGGTTAAAAACTAAGCTTTGTCTCCGTTATCAAAGCAGTGTTAAATGAAACCTCTCCCTCATGGAGAGGTTTTTTTATTCTCTTGCTTTAAAAGTAGCAAGAAAGGCAAGAAAGGATATCGGATGCAAGGATGGCTGGTGGTTCCCGTTTCTTTAGCGTATTTGGGAGCTTTATTTATCATCGCGTGGTACGGCGACATTCAGAAAAGGTGGCTAGCGCGCTGGCGGCCTTGGATTTATAGCCTTTCCATTGCGGTGTACTGTACATCGTGGACCTTCTACGGCACGGTCGGGCAGGCCAGCAGTAATCCTTGGTCTTTCTTACCCATCTATATTGCTCCCATTTTAGTGTTTACCATCGGATGGCGCGTTTTAGCTCGGCTTATTTTGATTGCTAAACGGGAACACATCACGTCGATTGCTGACTTTATCGGAGCACGCTACGGTAAATCCCAAGGTTTGGCCGTGGTTGTTACGCTCATAGCGGTTGCGGGAATTTTGCCGTACATCGCTTTACAGCTGCGTGGTATCACTATGGGGCTTGAAATTATTGCTCCGGAGCTGGCTACTGATTTTGGTTATCAAAACGATAGCGTGTCGTGGTTTGTTGTGGTCGCATTGGCGATTTTTACGATGCTATTCGGTACCCGCCACATTGATAACACGGAACACCATCGTGGGATGATGATGGCAATTGCCTTCGAATCCATTATCAAACTGCTGGCTTTTTTAGTGGTTGGTGTCTTCATTGTTTGGTTGGCGATGAACACCGAGAATTTGAGCTTAATTGATGTTGCCGCACAGACGTATCAGTCACCAAATATCCCGACTATATTGATTCATACTGTACTCACGATGCTGGCGATCGTTTGCCTTCCGCGACAATTCCATACGATGGTGGTGGAAAATGAACGTGCTCAAGATTTGCATGTGGCTCGTTGGTTGTTCCCCATTTATCTGATCTTAATGGGGATTTTTGTTTTACCTATTGCGTGGGTAGGGCAAGGTCTCTTGAGTGGCGCTTCGCCTGATACTTATGTCATCAGTGTGCCGATGTCGGTCGGGGCGAGTGAAATCGCCTTGCTTGCGTTTCTAGGCGGTACTTCAGCGGCAAGTGGCATGGTTATCGTATCGACGATTGCCTTAGCGATCATGGTCTCGAATGACTTGGTTATGCCATTGCTATTGCGTCGCATGCGACTGACGCAGCGTAACCATCACCATTTTTCTGAATTATTACTGCGGATCCGCCGTGGTTTGATTTTAGTTTTGTTGATTGGCGCGTGGTGTTTCTATCAAGCGTTGGACACCATTCATTCACTTTCTGCTATCGGCTTTCTCTCGTTCGCGGCTATCACGCAATTCGCTCCTGCGCTGGTTGGCGGTATGTATTGGCGTCAAGGGAATAAGAAAGGTGTGTATGTTGGCCTCGCGGTGGGTTTTGCTACCTGGTTGATTACGTTAATGAGCCAAACAGACATGCTTGCCGGAGACGCCAGTAATAACTTCCTGATCTGGTTGATTACGCCACCAGAGGTATTGGCTAGTTTTGATATCGCGATTTCAGATTGGGGGATGATCCTCAGCGTGGTCGCTAATGCAGTGTGTTTTGTTGTGGTTTCTATGGCTACCCGACCAAGCCTAAGTGAGCGCTTACAATCGGCATCATTCGTTGGTACACCGTTGCCTGAAAGCGAAAATATGAGTCTGTACCAGAGCCGCGTTACGGTTGCAGAACTGGAAATGCTAGCGTCCAGATTTGTAGGACGAACGCGAGTTAAAGCGGCGTTTCAAGCCTACTGGAGCCAGCAACGAGAAGAGTTGATGCCGAATCAACAAGCGCCATCTTCTCTGATTCGGCATACGGAGCGTGTGCTAGCAGGGGTATTTGGAGCATCTTCTGCTAAGTTAGTACTTACTTCCGCTCTGCAAGGAAGAAACATGCAGCTTGAAGAGGTGGCGACTATCGTCGATGAAGCCTCTGAACTGTACGATTTTAGTCGGGGTTTACTCCAAGGCGCGATTGAGCATATTGGACAAGGTATTGCGGTCGTCGATAAGCAACTACGCTTGGTAGCGTGGAACCAACGCTATTTAGAACTCTTTGAATTTCCGCCAGGCCTGATTCAAGTAGGTCGACCGATTGCGGATGTGATTCGGCACAATGCAGAGCAGGGGTTGTGTGGCCCTGGTGACCCTGATGACCACGTTCGTCGCCGTGTTTATCACCTTGAGCAAGGGACTCGGCACACCTCTTCTCGGGTTCGTCCCGATGGTCGCGTGATAGAGGTGCAAGGTAACCCAATGCCAGGTGGTGGCTTTGTGATGAGCTTTACCGACATCACCGTATTCCGTGATGCAGAGCAAGCACTGAAAGACGCCAACGAGACATTGGAAGAAAGGGTACGTCTGCGGACTCGAGAATTAGAACAACTTAACAAGCAGCTGGTGGAAGCGACGCAGCGCTCGGATTTGGAATCGAAATCCAAATCACGGTTCTTGGCGGCAGTAAGCCATGACTTGATGCAACCGCTCAACGCGGCGCGTCTATTCGCTTCTTCACTATCGGAAGTCGCCAAAGACAGCGAAGCCAAAAAGCTGTCAGCACACATTGAAAGTGCTTTAGAGGCTGCCGAAGACTTAATTGGAGATTTGCTGGATATCTCGCGTTTGGAATCGGGCAAGTTGGAAGTCAACGTGCATGGCTTTGCGTTAAATGATGTGTTATCGAATTTGAATGCTGAGTTTAGTGCGTTAGCCAAACAGCAAGGTATAGAGTTCACCATGATTCCGTCCTCACTCATGGTTAAGTCGGATCCCAAACTGCTGCGCCGTGTGGTGCAAAACTTCCTGACCAATGCGTTTCGTTATAACCCGAATGGCAAAGTCGCACTCGGTGTTCGCCGCGTGAAAGGGCGAGTGCGTATTGATGTATGGGATAATGGAGTGGGGATTGAAGAAGAGAAGCAGCAAGAGATTTTTGAAGAGTTTAATCGCGGAACTCAAGTTCGTTCCGACCAAGGTCTCGGACTTGGTTTGGCGATTTCGAAAGGAATTGCTCAGGTACTTGGGCATGAAATTTCGATGCGCTCTTGGGTTGGAAAAGGCAGTGTTTTTTCCATCACCCTAGATAAAGCTGATCATGTTCAGCCTCATCCAGTTCACGTGGCAATGAGTAAGCAATCTGAACTTGGTCATCTGAGAATCCTATGTGTCGATAATGAGCCTGACATTCTAGTCGGCATGGAAAACTTACTTTCCCGATGGGGCTGCGATACACGAGTTGCGATTGATTTAGTTGAAAGTCTACAAGCGCTTGAGGATGGTTGGATTCCGGATGTAATTTTCTCCGATTACCGACTTGATGATGGTCGTACTGGTTTAGAAGTGCTACAGCAATGCCGCCTGAGATTAGGCCACAGCTTTGAAGGCGTCATCATCAGTGCAGATCGTACCGATGATATGCTTGATGGCATCAAAGCAAATGGGTTCAGCTTTATTGCTAAGCCAGTTAAGCCGCTTAAGCTGCGTTCGGTGCTCAATCGAGTCGCTTAGGATTGGAGTGTTTGAAAAATCGCTATAAAAAGAGACCTCCGAATGGAGGTCTCGATGTTTGTAATCTTAGTTGATAGGCTGAGTTTGCCGCTTATTCTGCGACGCCGCCTTGAGTCAGTTTGGCTGGATTAAGTAATCGCTCTAGTGTGGCTCTATCCAAATCAGTTTCTTCTTCCGCGACATCAATAATCGCGCGTCCCTGTTTGTAGGCTTTTTTCGCGACTTCTGCCGCTTTTAGGTAACCAATGACCGGGTTGAGAGCCGTGACCAAAATAGGGTTTTTGGCGAGTGCTACATCCAAGTTATCTTGGCGAACTTCAAACGTCGCAATGGCTTTGTCAGCTAAAGCGGTTGCGCTGTTAGAGAGTAACTCGACGCTCTCCAATACGTTATGAGCAATAACTGGCAGCATGACGTTAAGCTGGAAGTTGCCCGCTTGGCCTGCGACGGTAATGGTGGTGTCATTACCAATGACTTGCGCTGATGCCATCGCTGCGGCTTCTGGGATCACAGGATTTACTTTGCCAGGCATGATGGAAGAACCCGGTTGCAAGCCTTGTAATTCAATCTCACCTAAACCAGCCAATGGGCCTGAATTCATCCAACGAAGATCGTTTGCGATCTTCATGATCGCAACTGCTGCTGTTTTGAGCTGTCCCGACAGAGCGACGATCGCATCTTGACTGCTTAAATTGAAAAAGAAGTTATCACTGGCCGTGAACTGAATACGAGTTGACTGGGTTAGGTTGCTAGCGAATAAGTCTGCAAAGCGTGGATCGGCATTGATCCCCGTTCCAACCGCCGTACCACCTTGGGCTAAGGCTTTTACAGCAGGAAGAGCTTGTTCAATCGCTTGTTTTGCATGCTCGATTTGGAACTGCCAACCGCCAAGTTCTTGAGCAAAGGTAATTGGCATCGCGTCCATTAAGTGGGTGCGACCGGTTTTTACAACATCTTTCAATGCTTGCTGTTTAGACTCTAGTGTTTGGCTGAGGTGTGACAGGGCCGGGAAGAGCTGTTTTTCGATGGCTAATGCTGCGCTAACTTGAATGGCCGTTGGTACCACATCGTTGCTGCTTTGCCCCATGTTGACGTGATCATTAGGGCTGACAGTGCCGCCTAGATGCTGGGAGGCCAGTGTTGCAATTACTTCATTCGCATTCATATTTGAGCTAGTGCCAGATCCCGTTTGGAACACGTCAATTGGGAATTGCTCAATATGATTGCCTTCGATAATTGCTTGAGCTGCGTCAGCAATCGCGTTGGCAATATCTCCCTCAAGCAGCCCTAGCTGTGCGTTGGTGAGTGCCGCAGTCTGCTTGATGTGTGCTAACGCTTTGATAAAACCAGATGGCATTTTATGTTGACTGAATGAGAAGTTATCGACGGCGCGTTGAGTCTGGGCTTGGTAGAGAGCATCTGCAGGGACCGTTACTTCGCCCATACTGTCAGTTTCTATGCGGAATTCGGTGCTCATGGTAGGGATCCTTTTGGTTAATCGAGTGAGATTTGAATCAGGCGTAATTGTTGTTGTAGTGCGAGAAATTTCACGTCGCCTTGTTCAAACTGGTAGTAATAGCGTTTGAGGCAAAATAATGGCGTATGGATAGAATCGAGACAGACACGACGGAAGATACGACTGCGAGTTGAGTCTTGAATTGCGTCTAGTAAATGGAAATAAACCTGACGTAAAAACAGCTCACACAACAATAGATTTTCTTCATCGGCATCGTGTTCATAACAGGAAGACAACACCATTCCCCAATGAATATAGTCATGAATCACGTCTGGCTCAAAGCCATGTGGTGCGGCGAGAAGGAATCTATCTTGGGCTTTAAAAAATGCGTTAAAGATGTCCCGTTTGTTGTCCATAACCACCTCTCATTAAATGTAATGATAATTATTATCAATTAACTTGTGAGTTGGCAACCCTTTTTACAGTAAGAGGTTGTTGAAGAAAGACTTACGGAAACAAAAGCCGACGCAAAGGCGTCGGCTGAGTAGGAGTTCATTTATGCTGAGTGAAACTAAGTCACTGTCATTTGAAGACCAGTGAATTAGCTTGTCAGCGTTATTCAGTAAATAAGGTTTCGTACTTCACAAATGCGGTTTGCGTTTCACCATAATACAGTGTGCCGCCTGATTGAATGACGACTCTTAACCAGCTTTCTGCAGATGCAGGCTTTGGTAAGGTGATGTACCAGCTTTGGCCTGCTTGATCGGCGGGCTTCATATCAATCGGTTGAGCGTTTTTCTCTTTGTCACTCACAATAGAAACTTTAACCCCTTCGAGTGGGTAAGCGGCGTTGAGTGACAATTCTAAGTTATTTTTAGTGAGTTTTTCCGAGCGAAATTTCACTTTAAAATCGCCATTTTCCATATCACACAGACCGCTGGTGTAACGACAATTAGACTTACTCGCGAGTTTGTAAGTTTCCCCTTCTTGCGCCGCGTGGGGCTTCTCGCTGAGGGCCATATCGGTACCGAAGTAAGCGATCAAAGAGAGAACTGGCGCAATCAGTAGAGCGAGAATAAAGTGCTTGTTTTTGAACATCTTGGCTTCCTTGCAACGACATACTGCGAATATGGTAACTGAAAAGTGAGAATAAAAAAGCCCCGGACGGCTGGTTCCAAACGGGGCTTTTGTGGTTTTGATTAGTTTTTAGTGATCCACTGCACTACCAGCACCTACTGGCACGCGAACGTGTTCGACTAGGTCTTTTACTTCTTGTGGCGTTTCTGCTGTTACTTTGGAGACAGCGAATGCGACGATGAAGTTAAATAGTGCGCCAATAGCACCAAACGCGTTTGGCTCAATACCCAGGAACCAGTTTGTTCCCCAGCTTTCTAGATATTTCCAATCAGCAACGAAAAGGATGCCTTTGTGTTGGAATACGTAGAACAGCGTAATACTGATACCTGCAATCATACCGGCGATTGCGCCTTCTTTGTTGATGCTCTTGCTGAAGATGCCCATCATCAATGCAGGGAAGATGGATGAAGCGGCAAGACCAAAGGCGAGTGCTACCGTACCTGCGGCAAATCCAGGCGGATTTAAACCGAGATAGCCTGCGGCTGCTATCGCTACTGCCATTGATATTCGACTAGCAAGTAGCTCTTTTTTCTCGGATATGTTCGGATTGATAACCCCTTTGATTAAGTCATGGGAAATAGCTGAAGAAATGGCGAGTAGTAAACCTGCTGCGGTAGATAGTGCAGCTGCAAGACCACCTGCTGCCACAAGTGCGATCACCCAGTTTGGTAGTTTAGCGATCTCTGGGTTAGCCAATACCATGATGTCGTTATCAACGCGCAGTTCGTTGGTGGACGCATCTGAAGTGTATTGGATATTGCCATCGCCATTTTTATCGTCAAAACCGAGTAGTCCAGTTGTTTCCCAGTTTTTGAACCACGCAGGACGCTCGTCATACGCTAGGTGCTGACCCGGAGCTGGATTTACCGTATTCATTAGGTTGAGGCGAGCCATCGCTGATACCGCTGGTGCAGTAGTGTAAAGGATTGCGATGAAGATCAGAGCCCAGCCTGCTGATGTACGTGCGTCGCGAACCTTCGGCACCGTAAAGAAACGGATAATTACGTGTGGTAGACCGGCAGTACCAATCATCAGTGACATGGTGTAGACAAACATATTAAGTGTGTCGCCACGTACTTGGGTCGTGTATTCACTGAATCCGAGTTCGGTCACAACTTGGTCAAGCCGATCGAGTAGATAGACATCGGTACCAGCCATGGTACTCCCCAGACCAATTTGTGGGATTGGGTTACCAGTGAGTTGCAGAGAGATAAAGATTGCAGGGATAGTGTAAGCAAGAATGAGTACGCAATATTGAGCAATCTGCGTGTAAGTGATGCCTTTCATGCCGCCAAGAACCGCGTACATGAAAACGATACACATACCAATTAATAGGCCAGTGGAGTAGTCCACTTCTAAGAAGCGACCAAACGCAACACCTACGCCTTTCATCTGACCGATAACATAAGTCACTGATGCGATGATAAGACAAACAACCGCTACGATACGTGCGGTATTGGAGTAAAAGCGTTCACCAACAAACTCTGGCACCGTAAACTTCCCAAATTTGCGTAGGTAAGGTGCTAGCAACAGCGCAAGCAGAACGTAACCACCAGTCCAACCCATTAGAAATACTGAGCCGCCATAGCCCATGAAGGCAATTAAGCCTGCCATTGAGATAAACGACGCTGCGGACATCCAATCGGCTGCGGTTGCCATACCGTTTGCAATCGGGTTTACACCGCCACCAGCAACATAAAACTCTTTGGTTGAGCCGGCGCGAGCCCAAATAGCAATCCCGATGTACAGGATGAACGTGGCGCCAACGACCAGGTAGGTAATAGTTTTCAAATCCATCTGAGTGACTCCTTATTCGTCCACGCCGAATTCACGGTCAATTTGGCGCATCTTCCATGCGTAATAGAAAATAATTCCTAGGAAGGCATAGATGGAGCCTTGTTGAGCAAACCAGAAACCGAGTTTGTAACCGCCTAGTTGAAATTGATTTAGTACGTCGACAAATAAAATGCCGCAGCCGAAAGACACGACGAACCAGATGACCATTAGGCCGATCATGAGCTTCACGTTTTTGTCCCAATAGGCTTTGGCTCTTTCTTCGCTTTCAAATGCCATTGCCGTCTCCTTACGATTGGTATTGTTGTTAATGAAATGTTTCAATATGTACATTAGCAAGGTGTTGGCAATAACTCTTTTCAACTTTAGTCGGGGTGTTAAAAATGAAGAACCCCCATATTATGGGCTTTTGCAGCGAACAAAGGGGTAAAACGTTATGTTAATAAACTGTTAAGTTAGCCAAAGGTCTAAAGGTTGATTGGATAAACAGGCATGATTAAGACGGGCCATTAATCTTTTCTTCATTGAACTTGGAGATGCTGTGTAAGTATTGGTGGTGATCTTGTGGCTCTTAAAGAGAGAAGGCGTAGATAAGAAAGCTCACAAGTAATTTATTTACATAAAGTTTTCGCATCAAATCACCGTTTTAACGCACAATAAAGTAATATAACTGAGTCATTCTCGTACAACCTCGCATTTTGAGACGGTGTAAAGGGGAGGCAGATTAGGGCATTACCTCATTAACGAAGTAGCCTTGCTCATCACAATTATTATCGTTTTTCATTAAGGGAGGGTGAGAATGGACGCAGACACCATTAACAGTTTTTTTCTAATAGGTGCGTTGTTAATCGCACTTAGCGTTCTTTTAAGCCCAGTGTCTTCTAAGTTGGGAATCCCAATTCTTTTGGTATTTTTAGCCGTTGGAATGCTAGCGGGGGAAGACGGCTTAGGCGGCATTTTATTCGATAACTTTTCGATCGCTTATTTGGTTAGTAACCTCGCATTAGCCATCATTTTGCTTGATGGTGGGATGAGAACGCGGGTCGCCAGCTTTAGGGTTGCGTTATGGCCCTCGGTCTCTTTGGCGACATTTGGCGTTGCGATCACCACCATTTTGACCGGGCTGATGGCAACGTGGTTATTCGACTTAGATTTATTGCAAGGCATATTGGTTGGTGCGATTGTTGGTTCCACCGATGCTGCCGCGGTCTTCTCTCTACTCAAAGGTCGTAGCCTGAACGAACGTGTTGGTTCAACGCTGGAAATTGAATCCGGCACCAATGACCCAATGGCGGTGTTTCTGACCGTAACTCTGATTGCTATTTTAGCGAACCCTGGCGCAGATTTAAGTGCGGGCTTTTTGGCGTTCAGTTTTCTTAAGCAGTTTGGTATCGGCGCGTTACTTGGCTTCGCTGGTGGCTGGATCTTATGGAAAGTTATCAATCGCAATCAATTACCAGATGGGCTGTATTCTATTTTAACGGTCAGTGGTGGCTTGCTTATTTTTGCTTTATCTAACACTTTGGGTGGCAGTGGTATTTTGTCGATTTACCTTGTTGGTCTTTTATTAGGTAACCGTCCAACACGCAGCCGCCATTCTATTCTTCATGTTTTAGATGGTATGACGTGGCTAGCTCAAATTGGTATGTTCTTGGTGCTTGGCTTGTTGGTTACACCATCCAATTTACTCTCTATTGCGTTGCCAGGTCTTGCGCTTGCTTTCGGGATGATTTTGTTTGCCCGACCAATCTCAGTTTGGATTGGTTTACTGCCATTCAAGAGTTTCACGCCACGTGAAAAGTGGTTTGTCTCTTGGGTAGGATTGCGTGGCGCTGTACCTATCATCCTCGCGGTATTTCCAATGATGGCAGGGTTGCCAGATGCTCAACTGTACTTCAATTTGGCATTCTTTGTAGTAATGGTGTCTTTGATAGTACAAGGGGGCACGTTGACTAAGGCGATGTCTCTTGCAAAGGTCGAGCTACCTTCTAAGCCTGAGCCAATTTCGCGTACGGGTGTAGAGATTTACCCGACCAGTGAGTGGGAGCTGTTTATCTATAGACTTAAAGCAGATAAATGGTGCATTGGTGAGCCATTACGTAGTCTTTCGATGCCGGAAGGAACGCGTATCGCCGCTGTATTTCGCAGTAAAGAGCTATTGCACCCATCCGGCAGTACACGTCTTGAGGAAGATGATACCTTGTGTGTATTAGCACAAGAAAAGGATTTAGATGCACTGAGCTTACTGTTTAGTGAAGCCCCAGAGAAAGCGTCGCTAGCGCGATTCTTCGGTGACTTCTTCCTCGATATTGAAGTGAAGCTTGCCGATATTGCCGTGATGTATGGTTTGAATCTGGGGGATGAACCGCTGGATAAAAGCTTGAGAAACCTTGTCGAAGAGCAATTAGGTAGCACGCCAGTATTGGGAGACCATTTCGAGTGGCAAGGTTTGCATTGGATCGTCGCTGATGTTGTTGATCAGCAGGTCACTAAAGTCGGTATCCGATTGCCAAACGAAAAAAGTAAGTCTGACGATAAGACGTCAATCTAGTCGCTCATTTCCGTCAGCATAATCACGGCTTGCGTGCGGTTCTTTACACCGAGCTTACGGAAAATCGCTGTCATGTGCGCTTTTATGGTGGCTTCTGAAACATTCAATTCGTAAGCGATTTGCTTGTTCAGCAAGCCATCGGACAACATTCCCAACACTTTATATTGCTGCGGTGTTAGCGCAGCAATCTTTTCCGCTAAGTCATTACATGCCGCGTTATTGGTGATCAACCCTTCAGGGAAGTATGGGTCGCCATTCAGCACTTGATTGAGCGCGTTCACTAATTCGCGCATGTCGCTGGACTTGGGAATAAAACCAAATGCACCATGGCTTTTCACTTGCGTCACGATCGCCGGCTCTTCACTCGCTGAAACGACGACGATAGGTAAATCTGGATGCTCTGCTCGCAAATGAATCAAGCCAGACATACCATTTGCTCCTGGCATTTTGAGATCCAATAGCACTAAATCTGGTTCTTCCTCTCGCTCCAACAAAGCCAGAAGTGCGTCGAGTGAGTCCGCTTCCAGCAAATTTGCACCACTAATAGCCATGTGGATAGATTGAAACAAGGCATTCCGGAAGAGTGGGTGATCATCTGCAATAATGATGGTGTAGGTCGAATCCATGACGTTAAACACTTTTGACTATTTCGTTAAATTTATTATTGTCCAGCTTTGAGAGAGTGGACAATATTTATTCGCTAAAAGTCTGAACCAAATCGACTTTTATTAGGAAAATTGCATATAAACGCAATGTTCTTATTCAAATCTGAGCAACAAAAAAAGCCAGTGGACATCACTGGCGTTTGAATATCTGGTTATCAGAACTGCTTGATATGCTCTAAGAAAGGCTCGGCTTGCATAAAGCCCGTCAAACGAGCGTTTGAAACGTGTTCACCACTGGCATCCCAAAACTCAATTGTTGGTAAACCAAGCACACTCATGTGCTTCAGTAGTTCGATGTCTTGCACTTGGTTTTTGGTCACGTCCGCTTGCAGAAGAACGAAGTCTTGCAGTTTGGCTTCGACGCTTGGGTCATGGAAGGTGTACTTTTCAAACTCTTTACATGCTACACACCAATCGGCGTAGAAATCGAGCATGACGGGTTTACCTGCCGCTTTCGCAAGTGCCAGTTGTTCTTCAAGCTCCGCCACGTTAGCAATGCGAGTAAAGCTAACAGTGGCTTGCTGAGTTTGTGTTGTGCTGTTGCCAAACCAGTAATTTAAGGTAGGTTGTGCTGAGGCTAGCAAACCTAAGACGGCGATTATGCCCACGGCACTTTGTTTCCAGCCACCAAACTCTAGACTGTTTTTGATGTGGTATAGCCAACCAAAAGCAGCAATACCCAGTGCTGACCACAGAATCGTTGACCACATTTCTGGCATGATGCGTTCTAGTAAGAAGATAGGTGCGGCAAGCAGAATAAAGCCGAAGAGTGTTTTCACTCGGTCCATCCAACCGCCGGCTTTTGGTAGCAACTTGTTGCCAAATACCGCTACAAGGATCAGCGGAATACCCATGCCCATCGCTAGTGCGTAAAGGGCGACCCCACCGGTGAGTAAGTCGCCACTTTGTGCTACGTAAAGCAGCGCACCAGACAGAGGTGCCGTGGTACAAGGAGAACAAACCAGTCCAGAAATCGCCCCCATGGCGAATACGCCTGCACTGCTGCCGCCCTGTTGCTTATTACTTAAGTTATTCAACCATGTTTGAACGTTGCTTGGTAGCTGTAATGAGTACAGACCAAACATAGACAAAGCGAGTGCGATGAACAGTACGCTCAAGCCAATCAGCACATAAGGGTGTTGCATTGCTGCTTGGAACTGCATACCTGCAGATGCCACCACAAGGCCGAGTAGGGTGTAAGTCAGCGCCATGCCTTGTACATAGACAAACGACAAGCCTAGCGCACGGCGCTGACTCAGTTTGCCACTGCCAAGCACGATGCTGGTCAGAATTGGGTACATCGGCAGCACACAAGGTGTAAACGCCAAGCCCACACCAAGCGCCAAGAACAGAAGTGGTGTCCACCAGTTATCAGCAAGGTTGGCTGCAAGGCTATCTTGCTGTGTTACTGGCGCTGATGATGTGTCATCAGACGTAGATGATTGCGCCGCTGGTGGCGTTGCTGTTGGTGCTTGTTCTGCTTTTGGTATTGTCGTCGCCGCTGTTGAATCTGAGTTCGACGAAGTAAACGCGCTGATAGGAATCACGCGAGTTTCTGGCGGGTAACAGAAGCCTGCTTTCGCACAACCTTGGTATTGCACCACCACGCGCGCACCGTCTTGCCAATCATGCATTGGTACATTAACGAAGAGAGGTTGAGTATAGATATGCACGTCACCAAAGAATTCATCTTTATGCGGTGTGCCGTCTTCCATTTGCAGTTCGCCTAGCGATACTTTCTCACCAGCTACAGACAAGCGCTCTTGATATAGGTAGTACCCGTCACGTACCTGCCAATCGAGCATCAATTTGTCATCTTGCTGGTAGAAGTTAAATGGAAACGCCTGATCAACCGGAACAAAGCTGTCGCTGCTGCTACCAAAACTGTTGTTCTGGCTACTGTTAAACTGGTCTTTGCCAAATAAAGCTAAAGACGGAGTGGAAAAGGTAATGAGCCCTAAGAGTAAAACGGAAAGTAATGCGCGCATAAAAGAGTCAATTCATCTTAGATAATTGCCGTTAGTGTAACTCAATCAGACCCGGAGGCGAGTCAATAAGTTTCATGAAAATGAAGATTTATTGAGCATAAATCAAGACAACAGGCAATAAAAAAGGGAGCCGAAGCTCCCCGAGTAAGACTCTGTTTCTACTAGATCAGTAGACCACCGAATGCGAAGCCAAGTGCTACCGCAGAAGCGATGGTTACCACACCAGGTACAAAGAATGGGTGGTTGAATACGTACTTACCGATACGAGTTGAACCCGTGTCGTCCATCTCAACCGCGGCAAGTAGCGTTGGGTAAGTTGGCAGCACGAATAGCGCACTTACTGCTGCGAAAGATGCAACTGCGGTAAGTGGTGCGACACCGATTGCTAGTGCTGCTGGCATCAGCGCAACAGTGGTTGCACCTTGTGAGTAAAGCAGCATTGAAGCGAAGAATAGAACAAGTGCTAGCATCCATGGGTAGTCTGCTAGTAGCGCACCAGCCACTTCTTTGATGCCGTCAACGTGCGCGTTAACGAACGTAGAACCTAGCCATGCCACACCAAGAACACACACACACGCTGTCATACCAGAGCGGAATGTTGCTGCGGCTGGGATTTTGCCAGCATCGATTTTACAGCTCATTACGATAGCTGCCGCAGCTGCTAGCATTACCGTCATGATAGCTTCGTTACGACCTAGAGCAGGGTTCTCGATAAGGCCAACAGAGCCAGAAATTGCTGCTGCGTAACACACGACAAATGCGATTGCGCCTAGGAAGATGAATGTTGCTTTCTTCGCTGTTGGTAGGATTTCGCGTTTTGCTTCTGTATTTAGCTTGATTAAGCCTTTTTCTAGACGCTCTTGGTATTCAGCATCGTCTTTTAGCTCACAGCCCATGAAGTTCGCCACGAACGCACCGATCATGCACGCGATGAACGTCGTTGGGATACAGATTGCTAGTAGTGTTAGGTAGTCAACGCCAAATGGGTGCAGCATTGCCGCGAACGCTACAACAGCCGCTGAGATTGGTGATGCGGTGATAGCGATTTGCGATGCTACGACCGCGATAGACAGTGGACGAGAAGGGCGCACGCCTTGGCCTTTCGCTACTTCTGCAATCACTGGCAAAGTAGAGAATGCCGTGTGGCCAGTACCCGCCATTAATGTCATTAGGTAAGTTACGATAGGCGCATAAAAGGTGATGCGCTCAGGATGCTTGCGCAAAAAGTTTTCAGCAACTTGCACCATCCAGTCTAAACCACCCGCTACCTGCATTGCTGCGATAGCGGTGATTACAGACATGATGATCAAAATTACGTCAACGGGAATGTAAGCTTGGCTTGTTGGTACGCCCAAGATCAAAGACAACGCAATGACCCCAGCACCACCGGCAAAACCAATGCCGATACCACCGATTCTTGCCCCCAAATAGATGAAGAGCAGAACCACGAAGAGTTCGACCATGACCATATTGATACCTCTTTAGTTTTTTATTTGATTCTGATTTTTTGAACACTCAGGAACAGGAGTAAATGCTCAGAGAATGAGAACCTAGTGGTTTAGCGGCAATAAAAGCATATAAAAAATGTGGTTAACCGTATGAGAGCCTAAAAAAGGGGCCTGAGTGGCCCCCTTCAGATTCGTTATTACTCGTAACGTTTTGCTTTGTAAGTAGGATGCATGAAGTTTTCTACTGACAAGATTTCATCAAGCTCCTCTGCTGTAAGCAGACCGCGCTCTAGCACGACTTCACGAACACTCTTACCAGTTTCTGCACAAATCTTACCTACGATGTCACCTTCGTGGTGGCCGATGTATGGGTTTAGGTAAGTGACGATACCGATAGAGTTGTAAACGTAGTTTTCGCAAACTTCTTTGTTCACAGTGATGCCGTCGATACATTTATCGCGTAGGTTCACACACGCGTTGTGTAGTAGAGAGATAGACTCAAACACACTTTGTGCGATCACAGGTTCCATTACGTTTAGCTGTAGCTGACCGCCTTCTGCTGCGAAAGAAACCGTGTTGTCGTTACCGAGAACTTTGAAGCAAACTTGGTTTACTACTTCTGGGATAACTGGGTTTACTTTAGCTGGCATGATTGAAGAGCCTGCTTGCATTTCAGGTAGGTTCAATTCATTTAGACCCGCACGAGGACCAGAAGAAAGTAGACGAAGGTCGTTACAGATCTTCGATAGTTTCACTGCTAGGCGTTTTAGCGCGCCGTGAGTCATTACGTATGCACCACAGTCAGACGTTGCTTCGATAAGGTCTTCTGCTGCAACAACGTCAAGGCCTGTTACTTCCGCTAGGTGTTTTACTGCAAGCGCTTGGTAGCCAGTTGGTGTATTTAGACCAGTACCGATTGCGGTTGCGCCTAGGTTGATTTCTAGGAGGAGTTTAGATGTGTAATCTAGAGCACGAATCTCTTCGTTTAGTGTTACCGCCCACGCATGGAACTCTTGACCTACTGTCATTGGTACTGCGTCTTGAAGCTGAGTACGGCCCATTTTCAGTACATCTTTAAACTCAACGGCTTTAAGTTCGAATGCGCCTTTTAGGTACTCAATTGCTTCCATTAGCTTGTGTACGCTGTTGTATACTGCAATACGGAAACCTGTTGGGTACGCACAGTTGGTTGATTGGCTCTTGTTTACATGGTCATTTGGGTTAACAAATTCGTATTGGCCTTTCTCTTTACCCATCAACTCAAGCGCGACGTTTGCGATCACTTCGTTCGTGTTCATGTTAACTGAAGTGCCTGCACCGCCTTGGAATACGTCTGATGGGAACTGATCCATACACTTGCCAGTTTCTAGGATCAAATCACACGCTTCGATGATGTAGTTTGCAACGTCTTTTGGAATAGCGCCAAGTTCTTTGTTTGCTAACGCTGCTGCTTTTTTGGTCATTACCATGCCGCGTACAAATTCTGGTACGTCAGAGATGGTCATATTAGAGATGTTGAAGTTCTCGATCGCACGTAGCGTATGAATACCGTAGTACGCATCTGCAGGGACATGACGTTGACCTAATAGATCTTCTTCAATACGAGTGGCTGGGTTTGCTGTTTTTGGAGCATCAGATAGGGTAGCCATAGCAGGATCCTTAGATGATAATTCTGATAATAAAGTTATTTATTAGCCATTTCTGCAATCTAGAATCCATTCATCAGAATTTTTGGCTGGAAAATCCGTCCTGACTTATGTGGCACATGATACTGCACCTAGCGCATAAAAATAGTAACTAGATCACCTTTTTCGTTTTTCATGAGTCAATAATTTGCAAAGTATGAACGGGTTATTAATAACCCTTTATGGGTACTCGATTTTCCTCGACAAACATGAGTTTTTAGAGTTCGAAATTAGCACTTTAAAAGCACGAAAAAATCGGTATGCAATTGAATGAAACGCGCTCCCGCTACTTTGTCTAAAAAAGAAGGAGACCAGTATGAACACGCTTTTTTACAACGATTCGTTTGAGCTTAGTCTGCTTTTACCATTACACTGAATTAAACAAAGGAGGGCGTGTGTTTCCTATCTTATTATTAGCGTTTATTTTTGTTCCGATCATTGAAATCGGCTTATTTATTCAGGTGGGCGGCTTTTTAGGTTTATGGCCGACCATTGCACTAGTCTTAATCACTGCATTTGTTGGTGCGTCGTTGGTTCGTAGCCAAGGTATACAAACACTGATGTCAGTACAGGGGCGTCTTGAACAAGGTGAAATTCCAGCCCAGCAAATTTTTGAAGGCGTAATGCTAGCGGTGGCTGGCGTGCTACTGTTAACCCCGGGCTTTATGACCGATGCCCTTGGTATGTTGGTGTTGCTTCCTGCGCCACGCGCCGCGATAGCTAAATACTTGATGAGCAAAATGGTGGTGAAAACCATGCATGGTGGTGGCTTCCAAGGTGGTTTCTCTAACCAGGGGCCATTTGAGCAAGACCCGTTCCGTCGTGACCCATTTGATTCCCAGTCAGATAATGGCAAGACCTTCGAAGGGGAATACGAGCGTAAAGACGATGATGATCGCAACAAGCTCAACTGATTGAGTTAGACAGTAAAGAAAACAAAAGGGCGCACCAAGCGCCCTTTTCTGTATTTGGAATTCGTGCTGCTTACAATGCGCCTTCAAAGCCCATTTGACGCCATGCTTCAAAAGCAATGATCGCAACGGCATTCGAAAGGTTTAGGCTGCGCGCATCTGGCATCATTGGAATGCGAATACGCTGCTCCATTGGCAAGCTATCGATGATTTCAGCAGGCAAGCCACGAGTTTCTGGACCAAACATCAAAACATCACCCGCTTGGTATTGTGCATCAACGTGGTGACCTGTGGTTTTGGTGGTGCAGGCAAACAATCGATAGTTACCTTGCTTCTCTTTCTCTAAATACTCTAAGAACGCTTGATAGTTTTTATGGCGTGTTACGCGAGCTAAATCATGGTAATCCAAACCAGCACGGCGGACTTTTTTCTCTTCAAGATCGAAACCCAGAGGTTCAATTAAGTGAAGGTTTGCACCGCAGTTGGCGCATAGTCGAATGATGTTGCCGGTGTTCGGCGCGATTTCTGGTTCGTATAAAGCGATATCAAACATGGTATTGAAATAGAGTTGGTCAAAGAGAGGGGCAGTATATACCCAAGTCACCGAGATATGCGAGATTCAGCAAGATTGACCTGGGTATGAAAGCAGGCATTAGCGCGGATGTTAATACCGTAAGTAGTGATGCTCTTTATAAGAGAGCGTGAGCATAGTTTTCTTCAACTGCTCGCCAGTTGACGACGTTCCACCACGCATCAATATATTCTGGGCGACGGTTTTGGTAGCTGATGTAATACGCGTGCTCCCACACGTCTAATGCGAGGATTGGTTCACCGCGCACATCCACTACGTCCATCAGAGGGTTGTCTTGATTACTGGTGGACGTAATGTGAATCTCACCATCTTTTACGATCAGCCATGCAAAGCCAGACCCAAAGGTATTGATGGCAGCTTGGGCAAACGCCTCTTTAAATTGCGCAAAGCTACCAAATTTATCGTTAATTGCTTGAGCAAGCGCGCCTTGAGGCTCTCCGCCACCGTTTGGTGACATGCAATTCCAATAAATGATGTGGTTGTAATAGCCGCCCCCATTATTACGTACTGCTGGACTGAGCTTAGAGATATTGTCAAAGATCTCGTCTAATGACTGAGTTTCGAGCTCGCTCCCTTCAACGGCATTTACAAACTTATCAAAGTACGTCTTGTGGTGTTTGCTGTAATGCACTTCCATGGTTTTCGCGTCGATGTACGGCTCTAGTGAATCGTACGGATAAGGCAGAGCGGGAAATGTATGTGACATAGTAAATCCTCCTTAATTGGAAAATTCACTTTAATGCTAACGATAATTATTATCAACTTTGATCTTTGTAAGGGTATTCTACGAAGCCTCACCAATTTCTAAAGTGAGGGTGGGGCTGTTAATCACTCACTCTAGAAATATGGTGCGAATTATTGTTAGTTCATCAAATTGAGACTAACAATTGATCGGTAAGGTGATACTCATGCGCAATCCGCCTAAAGGACTTCGGCTGGCTGCGATCGTGCCACTGTGCTGGCGAATGGCACTTTCGGTAATGGTTAGGCCGAGACCTGTGCCGCCAGAGTGGCGATCGCGTGCCGTGGAAACGCGATAGAACGGGCGAAAAATCGCGGCCAGTTCCTCTTCTGGTACACCTTCTCCATTATCGTCAACCGTGATACGAAGCGTATCGTCATCGGCTTTGATGTCGATTTGTACCTCATCTTTTCCGTAGTAAATAGCGTTACGAACGATATTTTCCACCGCACTCATCAGCAGTTTAGGGTTACCGGAAATATTGCGCTTAGGTAATTCTGAATAGTGTAGCTGTTTGCCCATTTGCTCTGCTTCAAACTGCGCATCTTTAATGATCTCTTCCCATAAACTTTCTAATGGCTGTGTTTCGCGAGTCATATGACTGTTCGCCTGCATGCGAGAAAGCTCTAATAGTTCGCTGATCATCTGTTCCAAGCGCTGCGCTTCGGTATCGATACGAGTCAATTCTGGGCTTTCTCCTTGTTTACGCGTCGCTAATGCGCTTGCCATGCGTAGACGAGTTAAAGGTGAGCGCAGCTCGTGAGAGATATCGGATAGCAAACGTTGTTGTCCTGAAATCATTTGATTAACCGCTTCGACCATCTGGTTGAAGCTGCTACCTGCTTGACGAAATTCCGCCGTACCTTTTTCTAAATTTGGGTCTGTGACAAATTCACCTTTCGCCACACGTTGAGCAGCGGCTTCAAGACGACGTGCAGGCTGACTCAAAGCCCAAGCAAGCCATAACAGCAATGGTGTACTAACCAACATGACCGCAAGCAAGAGCTGGAATGGGTGATCAAACAGACGCAGGAGTAGAGGTGGTGGCTCATTCCATTTGAAGCCCACGTACATCAAGATATCGGAACCTGCCAAAGTAATAGGAATTGGGCCCGCAATCATGTATCGACCATACAGCTTCTGCTTTGGATTATTGTAATCTTCGATACTGGTGACAAAGTTTTGCATGGCACGCAATTGAAAATTGCTGCGTTTTTCTGTCGTAAGAACATTACCGCTGTAGTCAGAAAAAAAGACTCGTGGGCGAGGGTCGTGCTTGCCGTGGCGGTTGCCCTCGATACGAAAAAGTATGCGGCCTAAATCAGTTTGCTGGCTGTATTTTTGTTGGATTGAGTCACGCGTTTCTACCATACGTTTGTAGTGTTCTTCTGGAATATCGCGAGCTTTGCGTGGGTCCAAATGTGGCAGTGATAGCACGGCTATCAATACTAATAACATGGTGAACCAAAAAATGGCAAAGATGCGTCCATACAGGCTATTGATGTTTGGCAGTTTGATGCGTGATAGGTGCATTAATCCTCCTCAAGCAGCATGTAGCCACGACCACGCAGGGTTTTAATTCGCGGCTTGCCATTGCTTTGATCTGGTAATTTTTTACGTAAGTTCGAGACATGCATATCGATAGCGCGATCAAAAGCAGCGAGTCGTTTACCAAGCACATCTAAGCTCAGTGTCTCTTTGGTCAGCACTTGTCCTGGGTTTTGTACGAAGTGGGTGAGTAGCGCAAACTCGGTTGCCGTGAGGTCGAGTAGCTGTTGCTCACAATACGCTTCTTGCTTACCGGGATAGAGGCGGATTTCTTGATACTCAATGCAATCGCTGTTTTTGGTATTTTTTTGTGTGCTGCTAGTGCGGCGTAAAATCGCACGGATACGCGCCAACAGCTCTCGGTCACTAAAAGGTTTTGGTAAATAATCATCCGCGCCCAGTTCCAAGCCGATCACGCGATCAATTTCTTCCCCTTTAGCGGTCAGCATCAAGACGGGAGTTTCCCAATTTTCACGTAAGCGTTTCAGCGTTTCCATGCCATTGAGTTTTGGCATCATGACATCCAACAAAATCAAATCAATCTTATCATTGATCGCGGCTAAGCCGGCTTCACCGTCATTTGCTTCGCTGACGTCAAACCCTTCGAAACTGAGTACTTCTTTTAATAAGCTGGTTAGCTCGATATCGTCATCGATTAAAAGAATGTTTGCCATGGGGGCACCTATAGTAAGTTACCGATAGCCTAATATTACATTGGAATGATGCGCAACGAAGAGGAGAAAAATCACTCTTTACGATTCTTTACGCTCCCTATACGTCGCTTTACCTAGCGGGTCGTATTCTATACTCAAGCGCTGTGAGAACAGCTCAGAAGAACCACTCACCTGTGTAAGGAATCGTATTATGAAGTCTGCAAAAAAACTTGTGTTAGCTGCTGTTGTTCTACCTCTTACTCTTGGCGCCGCAAGCGCATTCGCTTACGGTGGTAAAAACCATCATAAAGGTCCTCGTGACGAATGCGGCATGGGTATGGACCGAGGTGTCATGCGTCAACTAGACCTGACTGATGCACAAAAAGATCAGCTAAAAGAAATGCGTGAAGCAAACAAAGCAGAAATGAAAGCAAAATTCGCTGATGGCAAAGAAGCACGTATGGCTGAGCGTCAAGCGCATCACGCAAAAGTGCAATCGCTTTTGCTGGCGGATAATTTTGATGAAGCTCAAGCTACCGAGTTAGCAAAAGAGATGGTTGAGCGCCAAACGGAACGTCGCGTGCAAATGCTAGAAAGAAAGCACCAAATGCTTAGCGTATTAACACCTGAGCAGAAAGCGAAATTTGTTGAGCTACAAAATGAACGTATGCAAGAGTGTGGCGACAGAATGCACAAGCGCATGGAAAAGTCGCGCAATAATTAAGTCATGAATTGATGTTATATAAAGAGGCAGCCATTGGTTGCCTCTTTTTGATCTGGTTATTTCATGGTCATTCAATATACTCAACGTATGGTTTTAGTTAACTCTTTGATTATGAAACAGCAATACGCACGTTTAGTTACGACCGCCGCTTGGACTGCAACCATTGTGGCGACGCTTCTTCTGATAGTAAAAGTCATCACGTGGTGGGTAACCGGCTCAGTGAGCTTATTGGCGTCATTGATTGACTCCATGTTAGATATCGCGGCTTCGGTTGTGAATCTTGTGGTGGTTCGTTACGCCTTACAACCGGCAGACCGCGAACATACGTTTGGACATGGTAAAGCTGAGTCCTTAGCGGCCCTAGCCCAAGCAATGTTTATTTCGGGCTCGGCAGTATTTTTGATTCTTAACGGGATTGACCGATTTTTCCGCCCACATGCTTTACACGCACCGGAGTTAGGTGTGTATGTATCGCTGTTTGCGATTGTGGTCACACTTGGCTTGGTGATGTTCCAAAAACATGTGGTTCGCGTGACGGGGAGCCAAGCAATAGCGGCGGATTCTCTGCATTATCAGACTGACTTGTATATGAATGCTGCGATCATGGTGGCTCTGGGGCTCAGTTATTTTGGAGTGACTCAAGCGGATGCTGTGTTTGCGATTGGTATTGGTGTCTTCATTCTTTATAGCGCTTTCAAAATGGTCAGCGAAGCGATTCAAACCTTACTTGATAGAAAGTTGCCCGATGAAGAACTTGAGCAAATTAACCAAGCTTGTTTGAGCGTAAAAGGGGTATTGGGTGTGCATCAGTTACGCACGCGAATGTCAGGACCGACGCGCTTTATACAGTTGCATTTAGAGCTAGACGATAACTTACGATTAATTGAGGCGCATTACATCGCTGATAAAGTGGAAGATAATTTATTGGCTCTGTTTCCTGATGCGGATGTATTGATCCATCAAGATCCATTGTCTGTCGTTTTCGGACCAGAGAAAGAGCAGAAAGCGCAAGATTGGTAGGCTTGAAAAATCCATCAGTGCCCGACGACAAACAGGTACTTATTGACTATCTTTCCATCAATACTTATTAAGATTCGTGATCCTGATATGAATCAACAAAGTTTCATAGAGAAACTGTAATACTCTTACATAAGTAGAAAAGTTACATAAAAAAGTGCGTTTTCATTGGTAATCCTGTAGAGGAAATGTAACATAACGCACAGTTCTGGATTATGCAGGTTGCTTGGTAACAAGGGGCCTAAAAGAAAATTAAATAATTGATTGCCAAAGATCGAGGGTGAGCATGATTAAGAAGATCGGTGTTTTAACAAGTGGCGGTGACGCACCTGGTATGAACGCTGCGATACGCGGCGTAGTACGTACAGCACTATCCGAAGGATTGGAAGTATTCGGTGTGTACGACGGCTACCTAGGCCTATACGAAGGCCGCATCGAGAAGCTAGATCGTTCTAGCGTTTCAGATGTGATCAACAAAGGTGGTACGTTCCTAGGTTCTGCACGTTTCCCTGAATTTAAACAAGTGGAAGTTCGTGAAAAAGCGATTGAGAACCTGAAAAAACATGGTATCGATGCACTAGTGGTAATCGGTGGTGATGGTTCGTACATGGGTGCGAAGAAACTGACTGAAATGGGTTACCCATGTATCGGTCTTCCGGGCACAATCGACAACGATATCGCAGGTACGGATTACACAGTGGGCTACCTAAGTGCACTAAACACCGTTATCGATGCAATCGACCGTCTACGTGATACTTCTTCATCTCACCAACGCATTTCAATTGTAGAAATCATGGGCCGTCACTGTGGTGATTTGACTCTGATGTCTGCAATTGCGGGCGGTTGTGAATACATCATCACTCCGGAAACTGGTCTAGACAAAGACAAGCTGATCAGCAACATCCAAGATGGTATCGCTAAAGGTAAGAAACACGCGATCATCGCGCTTACTGAGCTAATGATGGATGCTAATGAACTAGCACGTGACATCGAAGCCGCGACAGGTCGTGAAACTCGTGCAACAGTACTTGGTCACATCCAACGTGGTGGTCGTCCAACTGCATTTGACCGCGTACTAGCATCTCGTATGGGTAACTACGCTGTTCACCTATTGATCGAAGGTCATGGTGGTCGTTGTGTAGGTATCGTGAAAGAGCAACTTGTTCACCACGATATCATCGACGCAATCGAAAACATGAAGCGTCCAGTACGCAACGATCTATACAAAGTTGCTGAAGAACTGTTCTAAGTAAGCTTGAAATAGATAAACAAAACCGCGGCTTTCCGCGGTTTTTTGTATTTGAGAATCAACAAAAAGAAACTAGTGATAGACGAGTGTTAAGACACGCTGCTCTGCTCTATGAGCGTTAATTTGCGCTCGCGCAGCGCAAACAAGTATCCCAGTAGCCCACCCAACGTATTCCCAACCGCGATACCGATAAACAAGCCTTCAATGCTGTAGATTTGGCTCCCGACCCACGCCGAAGGCAAGGTAAAAATGAACAGCCGCATAAAGCTCCACTGGAATGCACGCAATGGCTTGTGCATCGCATTCAAACCACTGACTAACATCATTACGATGCCTTGGAAGCCATAACTAAATGGCACCACCAGTAAATAATGCCAAAGCAGGTTTTTCACCGCATCTTCCTGAGAAAACAGCGCAGCCAGAGGAATGCTCAGTGGCACCATCATCAAGAAGATAAACCCTTGGAATACCACTGCAAAACGCATGCTAATAAATAAACCGGAAAAGGCTCGTTGCGGTTGTTTGGCTCCTAAATTTTGTGCCATAAACGGTGTGAGGGCAGAGGTCAGCGACATCAATACTAAAATCAATATAGACTCAATACGCTGCGCTGCGCCGTAAGCAGCAACCGCCGCCGTACCGTGGTTGGATAACAGCATCATCAGAATGGCACCGGACAACGGATTCATCGCGTTTGATAGCGCTGCAGGGGTACCAATTTTTAGTGTCTGTTGCCAGTCTTGTTTCAGCAAAGCCCATTGGGGTTGAGCAAGCAATTTTTCCCGTTTAATTAGCACATAGAATGAGCCACACAAAGCACCTAACCAGCTAAAGGCACTTGCTATGGCTGCGCCTTGAATGCCAAGTTCCGGAAAAGGGCCATAACCGAAAATCAACAATGGATCGAGCATGCCATTAATCAAACCAGCCAACATCATGACTTTTGCTGGTGTTTTTGTGTCGCCAGTAGCTCGGATAGCACTGTTGCCCGCCATTGGGATCACTAGCAGAGGAATGGTGAGATACCAGACCTGCATATATTGCTCAATAAGAGGGATGAGATCATCAGACGCACCAAGAAAACGAAACAATGGCGCAATGGTGGTAAAGCCAATAGAAGACGCGATAGCCACAAGTAACACGGCTAATAACAAACCGTGGGTGGTGAACCGTGCAGCTTGTGGTGCATGACCTTGCCCAAGCAAGCGACCAATATTGGTCGATAGTCCCATCCCAATCCCCATCGTAATGCAGTTAACCGCAAAGGTTACAGGGAAGGTATAGCTGATAGCCGCTAGCGCTTGAGTGCCAAGCAACGAGATAAAAAACGTGTCCACCAAGTTAAACATCAAAATTGCGATCATGCCCATGGTCATGGGTACGGTCATTTTCCGCAGCGTTTCAGGAATGGGTGCGGTCAACAAACCATGCTTATCGGTCGCTTGGGGTTCCAGCTTGTTATTTTCCTGCATGTGTGACAACTATCTGGTGAGCAAACTGCAAGGATACAAGAAAGCGAGATGCCGAGCGAGTGAGCATTTCTAACGCAAACCGTTGCCTAGTTGTTCGTTATTTTAACTAAGTCACAAAAATTTTGTGCCACCCCCTTGGGATCGCTGCTTCGACCCCTTATATAGGGATCACGTGTCTGGGGCTACAGTCCCTAAGGACAATTATCAAATAAACATGGAAATTTTCAGGAGAGACGACCGATGAACATTCGTCCATTACATGACCGAGTTATCGTTGAACGTAAAGAAGTTGAATCTAAGTCTGCTGGTGGCATCGTTCTGACTGGTTCTGCTGCAGAAAAATCGACTCGCGGTGTTGTTCTAGCTGTGGGTAAAGGCCGCATCCTAGAAAACGGCACCGTACTGCCACTAGACGTTAAAGTCGGTGATACCGTTATCTTCGCTGAAGGTTACGGTACAAAAACTGAAAAAATCGACGGTAAAGAAGTGCTTGTCATGTCTGAAAACGACATCATGGCGATCGTTGAATAATAGCAATCATTGAGTAATTTTTTGCTCAGATTCAATTACGAAATTACACACAAAGAATTTTAGAAAGGAAATCAAAGATGGCTGCTAAAGACGTTAAATTTGGTAATGACGCACGAGTTAAAATGCTGGAAGGTGTAAACGTTCTGGCTGATGCAGTAAAAGTAACACTGGGTCCTAAAGGACGTAATGTCGTTCTAGACAAATCTTTTGGTGCACCGACTATCACTAAAGATGGTGTATCAGTAGCGCGTGAAATCGAGCTGGAAGATAAATTCCAGAACATGGGCGCACAAATGGTTAAAGAAGTTGCGTCTAAAGCAAACGACGCAGCGGGTGACGGTACAACAACAGCAACGGTACTAGCACAATCTATCGTTAACGAAGGTCTAAAAGCAGTCGCAGCGGGCATGAACCCAATGGATCTTAAGCGTGGTATCGACAAAGCTGTTGCTGCGGCAGTTGAGCAACTAAAAGAGCTTTCTGTTGAATGTAACGACACAAAAGCGATCGCGCAGGTTGGTACTATCTCTGCAAACTCAGACGCAAGCGTAGGTAATATCATTGCAGAAGCAATGGAGCGTGTGGGTCGTGATGGCGTTATCACGGTTGAAGAAGGTCAGGCGCTACAAGACGAGTTAGACGTAGTAGAAGGTATGCAGTTCGACCGCGGTTACCTGTCTCCTTACTTCATCAACAACCAAGAATCAGGCAGTGTTGATCTAGAAAACCCATTCATTCTTCTTGTTGATAAGAAGATCTCAAACATTCGTGAGCTTCTTCCAACGCTAGAAGCTGTCGCGAAAGCATCTCGTCCACTGCTTATCATTGCAGAAGATGTAGAAGGCGAAGCGCTAGCAACATTGGTTGTGAACAACATGCGTGGCATTGTAAAAGTTGCAGCTGTGAAAGCACCTGGTTTCGGTGACCGCCGTAAAGCAATGCTACAAGACATCGCTATCCTAACTGGCGGTACTGTGATTTCTGAAGAGATCGGTCTAGAGCTAGAAAAAGTTGCACTAGAAGATCTAGGTCAAGCGAAGCGTGTTTCTATCACGAAAGAAAACACGACTATCATCGATGGTATCGGTGAAGAAGAGATGATCTCTGGCCGTGTTGCTCAGATTCGTCAACAAATCGAAGACGCAACTTCAGACTACGACAAAGAGAAACTACAAGAGCGCGTTGCTAAACTAGCTGGCGGTGTTGCAGTAATCAAAGTCGGTGCAGCGACCGAAGTTGAAATGAAAGAGAAGAAAGACCGTGTAGAAGATGCGCTAGCCGCAACTCGCGCAGCGGTTGAAGAAGGTGTTGTTGCTGGTGGTGGTGTTGCACTTATCCGTGCGGCATCTAAGATTGCTCACCTAACGGGTGACAACGAAGAACAAAACGTTGGTATCCGCGTTGCACTACGTGCAATGGAAGCGCCAATCCGTCAAATCACGAAGAACGCTGGTGAGGAAGACTCAGTTGTTGCGAACAACGTGAAAGCGGGTGAAGGTAGCTACGGCTACAACGCGGCAACAGGCGAATACGGCGACATGCTAGAAATGGGTATCCTAGATCCAACTAAAGTTACTCGTTCTGCACTACAATTCGCAGCATCGGTTGCAGGTCTGATGATCACAACTGAAGCGATGGTTACTGACCTACCGCAAAAAGACGCGCCAGCGATGCCTGACATGGGCGGCATGGGTGGCATGGGCGGTATGGGCGGCATGATGTAAGCCAGCTTATCTCATCGCTCTAAGGAAGCCCTTATAGCGGAAAGATAACCGACCAAACCTTTAAAAGTCGAGGCAGATGCCTCGACTTTTTTATGCGTATCACCTGAGAAACATGACGTTCTGGTGTGGCTTATCATGAAATTTTTGAGCGTAAAAAGCGCCATTTCAGAAGCAAAAAATCGAAGAGAAATATTTTTTCTTTTGAGTCAGATGGTTAAATCTGACCTATTGCTAACACTTTTTGAACGGGGACAGAGCAAAATCTGAACATTACACTATGTTGTAAATTGTTGCTTCCCATCATGGAGATGAAAATGAAAAAGCTTATGACGTCATTGGCGGTTGCAGCCGCTATCGCATCACCTGTTGCTTTTGCCGACAGTACACCTGTGATGTTCTCTACTATCGACAACACAAACGCACCCTCTAATTCTTCAGTAGGTGGCGTTCGTTTAGCTGTGCTGCATGGGCAGGTAAATGAGGTTAAAGGTGTCGACTTTTCACTGCTTGGTATGTCAGAAACGGATCGTACGACAGGTGTGAACTTCGGTCTGTTTTTTGGCGCAGCAAAAGTAAATCAAGAAATGAAAGGCGCGTCTTTAGGCTTAGTTAACTGGAACCAAGGTCAGACGACGGGTGTTAACTTGGGTGCTGTTAACATTACGAACAACGTAAAAGGCTTGAACTGGAGCGCGGTGAACTATTCTGAAGGTTACACCATGGCGGATGTGGGCTTAGCGAGTATCTCTAAGAAGTCTAATTTCCAGTTTGGTTTCTTCAACATGACCGATCAAATCGATGGTGTGCAAATTGGTCTTTTGAACTGTGCGGATAACGGTTTCTTCAAGTGTTTCCCACTCATCAACTTTGCTAAGTAATCCCTGAGAAAGTCAGAATCTTTATATACAGAAAGCCCTCGATGTTCGTCGAGGGTTCTTTAATTACTGATGAGATGAAGCGAGTGTCTCGGAGCGTTAACTATTTAATTAATCGTGATGAAGTTTTGCGTTGTTGAATTCTTTGATGAACACCGCGGCGTAATGCTTTGATGTGGTTTTCTGCTTTATCCACACCTAACAACACGGTTAGTGTCAGGAGAGTAATAACCACCGACTGCGTTAAATAACCCAAACCTATCATCAAACCTAAACCTGCTAGTACCCATATTACAGCCGCGGATGTTACGCCATGGATTTTTCCATCAAGTGTCATCATAACGCCAGCGCCTAAGAAGCCGACGCCAGTAATGATCTGACCAAGCACTCGTGCTTGATCAAGTGTATTTGGCGATAACGACACTGCCATCGACATAAACAGGTAGGTGCCTGAAATAATTAATATTGCTGTGCGAATGCCAACCGGTTTACCACGAGTTTGGCGCTCTATACCGATCATGAGCCCATTAATGGCGCAGCATAGTAGGGCAGGCCAACTGAATGGGCCAAGATCGAAAATTTGTTCGAATGCTGTATGCATCTTGACCTCCAAAAGTGCGGAGTATGCATAGACTTACCGTGCAAAGCGAACAAAAATAATCAATCTAGACGACAAATTTAATTGAGCGTCAGAGCTTACTCTAAATGCAAATCCAACGGCGTTTTACTTGGCCTGCCACCAATTTCTCGTGTGAGTTTTGGTACCAGATAACCCGATACACGCGTGATGAGTCCGCGCATAATAGCTTTCGCTTCTGCGTCCGAAATAAAGTAGTGCGCTGCGCCTTGCACCTTATCAAGAACGTGGAGGTAATAAGGCAAGATACCCGCGTCAAATAAGGCCTCACTTAACGCCACTTGAGCTTCTACCGAATCATTCACGCCTTTCAGCAGAACGCCTTGGTTTAGAAGCGTAACGCCCGCTCTTTTGAGCTTGAACATCTGTTCAGCAAATTCGTCATTGATTTCGTTGGCATGGTTGATGTGAGTGACGAGGATGATTTGTAACCTTGATGCTTGCAGAAGTTGGCATAGTTCATCAGTGACTCGAGCAGGAATCACCACAGGTAAACGGCTATGAATACGCAGACGTTTGATGTGAGGAATGTGAGCAATGTGCTCTAAAAGCCAATGAATCTCATCGTCTTTTGCCATTAATGGATCACCACCTGAGAAGATGACTTCGTTCAACTCTGGTTGTTGTGCCATGTACTCTAAGCACTTGGTCCAGGCTTGTTTCCCGCTTTTGTTCTCTTGATAAGGGAAGTGACGACGAAAGCAGTAACGGCAATTTACCGCGCAGCCACCTTTGACAATCATCAGGGCGCGGTTGCGATACTTGTGTAGCAGGCCAGGGACTTCATTGTCCTGCTCTTCCAATGGATCATTGGAGTAACCCGGATGCACCTCAAATTCGTCGCTCAGTGGTAAAACCTGACGTAAAAGAGGGTCTTTAGGGTTGCCTTTCTCCATCCTATCGACAAAACTTTGCGGTACACGCTGTGCAAACAGCTTGCGCGCGGCAAACCCGTCTTGCCACGGTGAAGGATCAATTTCCAGTATTTCGAGCAATTTTGCAGGATCAGAGATCCCATTCGCCAACTGTTTGAGCCAGTTTTGCTCAACAGATTCGACTTTTCGGGTTATTATGTGCGGCATTGAATTTAGCTCTAAGAATGTAAGAGGAAAAAATGGCTACAGTTAGCACCAATGAATTTAAAGGCGGTCTTAAGTTAATGCTTGATAACGAGCCTTGTGTAATTCTGGAAAACGAATACGTTAAACCAGGTAAAGGCCAAGCGTTCAACCGTGTTAAAATTCGTAAACTTCTTTCTGGTAAAGTGCTAGAGAAAACATTCAAGTCTGGTGACACTTGTGAAGTGGCAGACGTAATGGATATCGACCTAGATTATCTATATTCAGACGGCGAATTCTACCACTTTATGAACAGTGAAACGTTTGAACAGATCGCAGCGGATGCAAAAGCGGTAGGTGAAAACGCTAAGTGGTTGGTAGAAAACAACACTTGTATGATCACTCTTTGGAACGGTAACCCAATTACTGTTACTCCACCAAACTTCGTTGAGCTAGAAGTTGTAGACACAGACCCAGGCCTGAAAGGTGATACTCAAGGTACTGGCGGTAAACCAGCGACGCTATCAACTGGCGCTGTTGTTCGTGTTCCTCTGTTCATCTCAATTGGTGAAGTGATTCGCGTAGATACTCGTACTGCTGAATACGTAGGTCGTGTGAAGTAAGCACTTTATATGATTGTTAGAAAGGTCGCTTCGGCGGCCTTTTTTATTGCCTGTGATTCTTCTCTTTTAATCCCTCTGCGTAAAACATCGATATCCTCCGCAAATTTTTGATGATTTTGTATTATTCGTAAAAATCTTATTTATTCCATGAATCTGTCGATTATTCCTTAATGTAACATTTTGATACATTAGTACTTGTTGCTGAGTTGCATAGCAATCTGATTTTTATCGATTTAACTCAGTAACAATCCAAAAAAGGAGAACAAAATGGAAAGCAGAGGTTTAGGAAGGGGTTTAAAGGTGGAAGAAAGACGTCAGTTACTACATAAAGGATTAAAAGCAGCCGTATTTGGCGTACCGCTGTTGGCAATAGGCTTAACGATTAATAGCTCGGTGCTGATGACCGATGCGGGTTACAGCTACGTGCATCAGAATAATATTACTGGTGAGTTGGATGTGTTTACTGAACCTGGCATTCATTTTCGTATGCCATTTCTGTCCAAAATCACCAAGTATGACCAAGTGATCACCGTGTCATTCGGTAACAGCAAGGGCGAAGATTTTTATCAACGTCTTGATGCGATTCAGGTTCGATTTGCCGACACCTATATTGGTCAGATCCCCGTAACATTCCGCTTTAAGCTCAGTAATGACCCTGAAGCGGTGAAGAAGATGCATAAAGAGTTCCGCAACAACAGTAACTTGATCGATGCGCTGCTTGTAAAGAACGCACGTAACGTAACGGTGATTACCGCAACCCAATACACGGGTGAAGAGTTTTTCCAAGGTGGTTTGAACCAGTTCAAATCGAAACTTGGCGATCAGTTACGAGAGGGGATTTATCTAACAGAGCGACGTCAGGTTGAAGTGGAAGAGTTGGATCTTGCGCCTGTTGGGGCGAATCAAGCTAATCCGAACCAATTACAGCGCACCAATCAACTGGTTTGGAAAACCGTACCTGTCGTAGACAAAACCGGGCAACCGATTCGTCAAGACAATCCGTTACAACAATACGGTATTCAAGTGACGCAGGTGACCATTGGTGACCCGCAGCCAGAAAAGCAATTAGATCAGCTATTGGCAGATAAAAAGCGTTTAGTGGCGGATCGTATTCGCGCGATTCAGGAACAAGAAACGTCGAAAGCACAGGCAGAGACCGAGCAGTTACGCAAAGAGATTCAACGAACACGTGAGGTGCAAGACGCTCAGCGTGGTAAAGAACTCGCAATTATTGCTCAGCAAAAAGAAGTGGAAGTTGCACGTCAGATTGCAGAGCGTGAAATCGTTGAAGTGGAAAAAACCAAACGACTTGCTGAAGTCGAGAAGGAGAAAGAGCTAGCTATCGCAGAGGCTAACTTAGCGATTCAAAAAGCGAACGCACTTTCTGCTGAGTTTGAAGCGAAAGCGATATTAGCGAAAGGTCGCGCAGAATCTGAAGTCCTAAAAGGTAAGTATGCGGCGTTAGGAGCAAACCGTGAAGTTTACTTGGCAGAATTGAATCGAGACGTAGCGAACTCGCTGTACAACAATTTGCAAAACTTCCAAGTTCAGATGCCACAAAATTACATTGGTGGAAGTGACGAAACGGGCTTGAAAACAAACCTAGATGTGATTACTGGCTTTGGTGCTCTGGGTCTTATGGACCAGACAAAGAAGGTCGCACAGCAATAAGATCATGGGTGGTCAAAAGCTTAAAAAGCAAAAAGATCATGGGTAACCCAAAGCAATAAAAAAGCTGGCATTTAGCCAGCTTTTTCTTTTTTGGTCAGTCTCTTAAATCATGAAGATAAAGATAACTGCTAGTGCAGTGATGAGGCCTGCAAATGCATAGCATGCAATTTTACCAATCACACCAGTGTGGAATTTAAGGTCGTGCATGCCGTGGTGTACACGGTGCATTGCATGCCACATTGGCAATGCTAGCGTGCCAATGATGAATAGCGCACCGATGATGCTGGTTGCGAAGGCAGAGACACGCTCGTAGCTCATCGCTTCTGCGTCAATCACGCCTAGTGGGACCAAGATACCTAGCACAAGAACGGTGATTGGCGTGATCATCGCGAACCAAGTACCACCTGCGCCAAACAGACCCCACCAGATTGGCTCATCAGAACGTTTTGGTGATGTGTTTACACTATAATTCGGTTTCATTGCTCAGCTCCTTACACCACGATGAGAACGATCAGTGAGATGAACGCAACCGCGGCCCACTGAGTCAATACGATGATCTTCTTGTCCACTGGTTTGCCTTTCAAACGAATTGGCATTACTTGTGGCATCATGCTGAAGAAAGTTTGAGCGTGGAATAGGCTACCGAGTAGTGCAACGATGTTGATTGCGACTACGATTGGGTTCGCCATGAACGCTAACCAACCTTGCCATGCTTCAGGACCTTTCACCAAGCAACCTAAACCGAAAGTTAGGAACAGAGTGAATAGAATTAACGGAAGCACCGTAGCTTCACGTAGCATGTAGAAGCGGTAGAAAGGATGGTTCTTCCACCAAGTGCGTTTTACTTCACGAACGTAAGGTTTACGATTGCTCATCCTTATGCCTCCACTTTCTTTGGTGAACCATCAGGTTTCAACATAGCAATCACGAAGTCCATAGAAGACTCCACTTTGCCTTGGTTTACTGCCGCTGCTGGGTCAACGTTCTTCGGACAAACTTCAGAACAGTAACCAACAAACGTACAACCCCAAGCACCGTTTTCACCGTTGATAAGCTTCATGCGCTCATCTTTACCGTTGTCACGACTGTCTAGGTTGTAGCGGTGGGCTAGCGTTAGTGCAGCAGGACCGATGAACTCTGGGTTAAGACCAAACTGAGGACATGCTGCATAGCACAGACCACAGTTGATACAGCCAGCAAACTGTTTGTATTTCGCCATCTGTTCTGGCGTTTGCAAGTTCGTACCGTCTTCTGGTTTACGATCGTTACCAATGATGTATGGTTTGATTGCTTCTAGGCGCTCGATGAATGGCGTCATATCAACAATCAAGTCTTTCTCGATTGGGAAGTTCGCTAGAGGCTCGATAGTCACACCGTCTGGGTAGTCACGTAGGAAGCTCTTACAAGCAAGTTTCGGTACGTTGTTCACCATGATGCCGCAAGAACCACAGATCGCCATACGACAAGACCAACGGTAAGACAGATCTTTGTCTAGGTGGTCTTTGATGTAACCAAGTGCGTCAAGTACAGACATGGTTTCATCGAATGGGACTTCGAATGTTTGCTTGTATGGTTCTGCATCTTTTTCTGGGTCGTAACGCAGGATGTCTACTTTTTGAATGCGATTTGCTGACATTATGCTTGCTCCTCTGCGTTCTTCTCTTCAGCCGCGGCTTTTTCTGCTGCTTCACCGTATAGACGAGCTTTTGGTTGTGACTTAGTGATGGTCACATTGCTGTAATCGATACTTGGTGCTGACTCTGGCTTGTAGAAAGCAAGTGAGTGTTTTAGGAAGTTCACGTCATCACGTTCTGTACAACCGTCGTCTAGACGTTGGTGCGCACCGCGAGATTCTTTACGTAGAATCGCAGAGTGAACCATCGCTTCTGCGACTTCTAGGCCGTAGCCTACTTCAATGGCGTACAGAAGGTCAGTGTTGAACACTTTACCTTTGTCTTTGATGCTGATGCGTTTGTAGCGTTCTTTCAACTCAGTGATCTTGTCGATAGTCGCTTGCATCAAATCTTCTTGGCGGTAGATACCACAACCCGCTTCCATGGTGTGGCCCATTTCTGTGCGGATTTCTGCCCAGTTTTCGTCGCCTTCTTGGTTCATCAGTTTCGCGATGCGCTCTTCAACGGCTTTGACTTGCGTGTCAATTGCCGCGTCGTTCCAACCTTTGAATTCTGCTGCGCGTTTCACTGCATTTTCACCCGCTACGCGGCCAAATACCACGAACTCAGCCAGTGAGTTAGACCCTAGACGGTTTGCACCGTGAAGACCAACAGACGCACATTCACCCACCGCGAATAGGCCTTTAATGCGAGTTTCACAACCGCCGTCCGTTTCAATACCACCCATGGTGTAGTGAACGGTTGGACGAATTGGAATTGGCTCTTTTGCAGGGTCCACGTTTACATAAGCTTTTGCTAGCTCACAGATGAACGGTAGACGTTCTTGTAGGTACTCTTCACCAAGGTGGCGAAGGTCTAGGTGCACCACGTCACCCAGTGGGTGTTTGATGGTGTTGCCTTTCTGTTGTTCGTGCCAGAAAGCTTGAGAAACTTTGTCACGAGGACCCAGTTCCATGTATTTGTTCTTCGGTTGGCCAACTGGAGTTTCAGGGCCCATGCCGTAATCTTGTAGGTAACGGTAGCCATTCTTGTTAACGATGATACCGCCTTCACCACGACAACCTTCCGTCATCAGGATACCTGTGCCTGGAAGACCGGTTGGGTGGTATTGAACGAATTCCATATCACGTAGAGGAACGCCGTGACGGTAAGCCATTGCCATACCATCGCCCGTTACGATACCGCCGTTGGTGTTACAGTGGTAAACACGGCCCGCGCCACCTGTTGCTAGAACAACAGATTTTGCTTTGATAGTAACAAGCTCGCCTTCAGACATGTGAATAGCAATCAGACCTTGAACTTCGCCTTCATCAACAAGCAGATCCACCACAAAGTACTCATCAAAACGTTTGATGTTGCTGTACTTCATTGATGTCTGGAATAGCGTATGAAGCATGTGGAAGCCAGTTTTGTCTGCAGCGAACCAAGTACGTTCAACCTTCATACCACCAAAGCGGCGTACGTTGACTTCACCGTTCTCTTTACGACTCCATGGGCAACCCCATTGCTCCATTTGGATCATTTCGCGAGTCGCGTTCTCTACAAAGTATTCAACAACATCCTGTTCACATAGCCAGTCACCACCGCCAACAGTGTCGTTGAAGTGGTTGTCTAAGCTATCTTCATCCTTGATAACTGCTGCTGAGCCACCCTCTGCAGCGACCGTGTGGGAGCGCATTGGATAAACTTTAGAAATCAGAGCGACTTCTAAGTCTGGGTTTGCTTCAGCCGCTGCAATAGCAGTACGAAGACCAGCGCCGCCTGCGCCGATGACTGCGATATCTGTGGTGATAATTTGCACAGTTATCCTCCAGTGTGTGATTGCGGAAATCCGCTTGTTATTGTCATTACGAGGCGCTCCTTAAAAAGAACTCCCCAAAAGTAGTAGGGTTAGTGTAGATGAGCCACATGGCAGAAAAATTGATGTAATTGGGTTTTTGCTTCGGTAATGCACTTAAGGGCATAGAATTTATAGGTTATGTGACTGCTATCACGGCATCGAGGTTTTGGTCCTCAAGCATTAATATTAGGGATGTTAAACCCGTGTTGCGTGACATTAACCGCATGGATAATAGGATTTTAACTGAGTGTTTTTTGTTCTGCGGCACGAGTAATTCTTGCCTCAAATTGGCGAGCACATTAGTAAAAAGAAGAAGGGATATTCCTCTCTTCTTGAAGAGTAAAAAGCATGTAGAATGAGCCTTTCCTCGCTGAATTAAAGTTTGAGAGACTTGTTATGCAAACCAACTGGCAACCTACTGCTTCCATTGACCAACTTCGTCAACGTGCGACGTTAATCGCGTCGATTCGACAATTCTTCGCTGACCGACAGGTGATGGAAGTCGATACGCCAGCCATGAGTCACGCAACCGTGACTGACATCCATTTGCATACTTTCCAAACCGAGTTTGTTGGCCCAGGCTATGCCGATGGCAGTAAGCTGTTTTTTATGACCAGCCCAGAATTCCATATGAAGCGCCTTTTGGCTGCGGGCAGCGGTTGTATTTATCAAATCAACAAAGCATTTCGTAATGAAGAGAATGGTCGCTACCACAACCCTGAATTCACGATGTTGGAGTGGTATCGCGTTGGCTTTGACCATCATAAATTGATGGATGAAATGGATGACCTGTTGCAGCTGGTATTGAAGTGTGGCGCAGCGCAGCGCATGACGTATCAGCAAGCCTTCATTGATGTGTTGGGTGTGTGTCCACTGGAAGGCTCGATGACTGAGCTGAAAGCGGCGGCAAGCAAGCTGGGTTTGAGTGACATTGCTGAGCCAGAAGAAGATCGCGATACGCTGCTGCAACTACTATTTAGCGTGGGAGTAGAAAACAAAATTGGTCAGGACGTGCCGGCTTTTGTGTACGACTTCCCTGCATCACAGGCGGCGCTTGCGAAAATCAATCCTCAAGATCATCGCGTCGCGGATCGTTTTGAAGTGTACTTTAAGGGGATAGAGCTGGCGAACGGATTTCATGAACTGGATAACCCGAAAGAGCAATTAGCGCGCTTTGAACAAGATAACGCAAAGCGTATCGAAATGGGTTTAAAACCACAGCCGATCGATTATCATCTGATCTCTGCACTGGAAGCAGGGTTGCCAGATTGTGCAGGGGTCGCGTTGGGTATCGATCGTTTGATCATGCTGGCGCTAGGCTGTGACCACATTGATCAAGTGACGGCCTTTCCATTTCCAATTGCATAAGGACGTCCAATGAACCTGACGGCTGCACGTTTCGTTATCTTTAGCTACGCCATATTGATCGCTTTTTTATCTCTGAGTTCAGGTGAACTGCAAGACTGGGGCAATATCGCGTATCTCGACAAAATGCAGCACGCTATGGCGTACAGCGGCTTTGCGTTTTTAGGTTGTTTTTGTGTGTGGCGTTGGCGTCAACGTTGGGCGGTGGCGATTAGTATTTTGCTATTCAGCGCCGTTATTGAGTGGTTGCAAGGGTATGTAGGGCGACAAACTTCTTGGTTAGACCTTGTCGCCAACTCAACTGGCATCTTAACTGGTCTGTTATGTTACCGTATTTGGAGCCTCTATCGACCTAGGTTGGTGAAGTCGCTATACTCGATTCGTTAATGAAGAGGGAACACGATAACAATGAAAACGCGCGACAAAATCGTCTACGCGGCACTGGAGTTGTTCAACCAACATGGTGAGCGAAACATCACCACCAATCACATTGCCGATCACATCGAAATTAGCCCTGGTAATCTGTATTACCACTTCCGCAATAAGCAAGAAATCGTTCGTGAGATCTTTGCGCTTTATTCAGCAGAACTTTTAGAAAGATTTACCCCTATTCAAGGTTCGCAAGAGAGCCTGACTATGCTGAAGAGCTACCTAGACTCTATTTTTACCTTGATGTGGAAATACCGCTTTTTCTACGCAAACCTACCAGAAATCTTGTCACGAGATGAACAGCTACACGAGCAGTACATCGATGTGCAAGAGAAGCTGCAAGCGAACCTCATTGCTATTATGCAAGAGTTCGTAACGATGAAGCTGTTGAATGTCGATCAACAACAGTTGAAGTCATTGGTATGTACATTACACTTGATTGCGTGTAGTTGGTTGGCGTATCAATCCGCGATGGCTTCAAAAACCAACATTACCGAGCAAATGGTGAAGCAAGGGATGCTGCAGATGCTTAATGTCGTTAAGCCATTAGCAACTGAGCAGGGCTTAGAGCAGCTACTGTTATTAGAAGATGCGGTTAGCAATCTACACAGTTAAACGTCAAACTGCTTAATATTTCGAGAGTCACTCTCATTTTCGAGTCGTGGCTCGAGTTGACTTGTCAAATATGCCGCGCACAATAGTCCCATACGCTAAAAACCCTTGCAGGGATAAGATTCTCGATAAAGGAACTATCGCCCCATGAAGTACGACATTTTTAATGGTGATGCTGATGGCATCATTGCTCTTCTGCAATTACGTTTGGCTGATCCTGTCGATGCCCAGTTAATAACCGGTGTAAAGCGCGACATCAAACTGGTGGAAAAAGTAGACGTGCAAGCGGGTGATGAGCTGACTGTGTTAGACATTTCGATGGAAAAGAACATGGCAGGTCTAGAGCAAGCTTTGGCTCAAGGCGCTCACGTCTTTTACGCCGACCATCACAAAGCGGGTGACATTCCTCAGCATGGTAATTTGTATGCGCACATCGATCTCGATGCCAACATGTGCACGGCGTTGATTGTCGATAAGTTGCTTGATGGGCGTTTTCATGACTGGGCGATTACGGCGGCTTATGGCGATAACATGATTGCTAAAGCCGATGAGTTAGCGAATAACGCGGGCTTGTCGCAGCAACAGAAAGAGCAGCTAAAAGAGCTGGGTACTTTAATTAACTACAACGGCTACGGCTCGAAAGTCGAAGATTTACACTTTCATCCTGCGGAGCTGTACCGAGCTTTGCTGAAGTACATGTCACCATTTGAAGCTATTGAAGATACGGCCTCGCCATACTACCAATTGCAATCGGCTTACCAACAAGACATGGAGGCGGCTCTCGCAGTGCCTGCCATGCATGAGAGCGGTAAGCTAAAGTTGTTTGAGTTACCAAACACGGCGGCATCACGCCGAATCAATGGTGTTTATGGCAACTGGCTAGCAAACCAAACCCCTGACTCTGCGCATGCGGTACTTACTGAAAATGCAGATGGTACTTATACGGTTTCACTCCGCGCCCCATTAAACAATAAACAAGGTGCCGTTGCCGTGTGTGGTCAGTTCCCGACAGGTGGGGGGCGAGAGGCGGCGGCAGGAATCAACGCGTTAAGCAAAGATGATGTGCATGCTTTTATTGATGCGGTAGAAACCTACTACGCATAGCATTTTCCAAAACATGAATACAAAAAAGGAGCCGAGTGGCTCCTTTTTTATTATAAGTCTATGAGTCAGATCATCAGCGTTTTAACCAAGATTTCGGATTCTGCGCTTCACTATTACGACGAATTTCAAAGTACAGCGATGGCCTGTCTTGACCACCCGTATCACCCGCGAGAGCAATCACTTCGCCGGCGGTGACTCGATCGCCTTCTTTTTTAGTTAACGCTTGGTTGTAACCATAGAGGGTCATGTCACCTTTTCCGTGGTCGAGCAGTACCACTAAACCGTATCCGCGCAGATACTCAGCAAATACGACAGTACCAGGATAAACGGCTTTCACTTGTTGACCATAGTTGGCAGACAACACCATACCCTTCCAGTTTACCTGCCCAGTTTGTCGCGTACCAAAGTTGTGTAACACACTGCCTTTGAGTGGCCAAGGCAACTTACCGCGCTGTTTGCCGAGTCCGTCCATTGGCACCGCATTACGCTTCGCTGCTTTGGCGATCTCTGCTTTTAAACGGGTTTCGTTGCGTTGCAGCTCGGCTAAGTAGCGTTTGTCATTCTTGATACTGCTCTGAATTTTATTCAGGGTTTGCTTACGCTTGGATTGTGTACTCGCTAGCGCTGTACGTTTTTCGGATTGCTGCTTGAGCAGAGTCTCGATTTGCTCTTTTTCTAGCTCGAGCTGGTTTTTGTTGTGCGCTAATTCTTGGGTTATTTTGGTGATCGCATCAATCACTTCAGCACGTGCTTTAGCTAAATGCTGGAAGTATTGGCTCATGCGGTCTTCTTCCACACCTTGATTTAACAAGTGACCATTGGCCTTCGCTCGCTCGGTTACGTAATACGTTTGCAGCAGCTGTTTGAGTTCTTCTTCTTGCTCTTGACGCTGTGCTTCTTGCAAGGCAATTTTCTCTTCCAGGTTTTCTATGTTTTTGTCTGCTTGTGCGAGGTTAGACTTGGTTTGTCGTATTTCACGCTCAAGCTTAGAAATACCAAGCTCTTGATCTTTTAGTGATTTCTGTAACTCATTGAGCTGCTTTTCTTGGGAAGAGAGCGATTTGCGCTGACGGCTTATCTCACTGGATACGCCTTTGAGCTCTTGCTGACTCACAGCAGAGGAGGTAATGGGATAAGTGGCAGATAAAGCACAAGTTAATAAAATAGCCGAGCGTAGAACAGGGTGATTTTGTTTTCGCACTTGAGAGTTACCTACCACGTTGTTGTCAAAAAGGTTTGTTGACGATTAAATACCATCTCCATGGATAAAGCTTTGCGACTTGCCGTTAAAGCCTTGATCCATATCGAGAGAGGGTTTGTCCGTTTTTGGACGTCCGACGATTTTTGCAGGCACGCCAGCCACCGTTGTGTGAGGAGGCACGGCTTGCAATACCACAGAGCAAGATCCGATTTTCGCGCCTTCACCGACTTCGATATTGCCAAGAATCTTTGCACCAGCTCCGATCATCACACCCTCGCGAATTTTCGGGTGACGATCACCGCATTCTTTACCAGTACCACCAAGGGTGACATCTTGCAGTATAGACACGTCGTTTTCGACCACGGCAGTTTCACCAATCACGATGCCTGTTGCATGGTCGAGCATGATACCACTACCAATGCGCGCTGCAGGGTGGATATCGACCTGACATGCTACCGAAATCTGATTTTGTAGGTAAGTCGCAAGAGCGTGACGACCTTGCTTCCACAGCCAGTTTGCTACTCGGTAGCCTTGCAGTGCGTGATAGCCTTTTAGGTACAGCAATGGCATTGAGTACATTGAAACAGCAGGGTCGCGATTGACCGTGGCACAAATATCACAAGCCGCGCCGTCAGTGATGGTTGGATCAGCCGCAAAGGCTTCTTCAACCACTTCACGCACAGCCATCGCTGGCATGGAAGCGGTGTTCAATTTGTTAGCCAGAATATAACTCAGAGCGGCACACAAACTTTCATGCTTGATAATGGTGGCATGATAGAAGCTCGCCAGCATAGGCTCTTGTTCTGACATTTCACGGGCTTCTGAGACAATTTTGTTCCAGACTTTTTGTTTTTCGCAGTGTTTCATTCTCAATATCCAGAGTGGTTCTTCCGTGACCCGACAACTTCAATTTTTCTCAGATGAGCTGCAAAGGGCGGTAGATTGCTACTTTCCTTCGGCTTTTTTGTCACGAGCAAGTAAATCTTGCGCTGCTAAGCGCGCATCTTTTCCTTGATACAATACTTGATAAATTTGATCAACTATCGGCATCTCAACACCCATACGTTGAGAAAGTAGCCATACTTCTTTTGTATTGCGGTAACCCTCAACCACTTGGCCAATTTCTTCTTGAGCCGTATCAACGTCTTTACCTTGGCCTAATGCCAAGCCAAAGCGTCGGTTACGTGATTGGTTATCGGTACATGTCAGGACAAGATCGCCTAAACCCGCCATGCCCATAAAGGTTTCTGGCTGTGCACCTAGCGCAGCACCAAGGCGACTCATTTCAGCCAAGCCACGAGTAATTAATGCAGTACGGGCGTTGGCGCCAAAACCGATACCATCAGACATACCCGCACCAATCGCAATAACGTTTTTCACAGCGCCGCCCAATTGCATACCAATAAAGTCACTATTGGCATATACGCGGAAGGTTTTGCTACAGTGGATTTTTTCTTGTAGATCCGCAACAAATTCAGAATCTGGAGACGCAACTGAAATTGCAGTCGGCATACCCATTGCGAGCTCTTTCGCAAACGTTGGGCCAGACAATACTGCTAGTGAGTAGTTTTCACCGATAATGTCATAAGCGACGTCTTTCAGCAGGCGTCCCGTTTCAGGTTCAAGCCCTTTGGTTGCCCAACAGATGCGAGAGTCTTCGCGCAAGAATGGTTTACAGCTGTTTAGCACGATGCCAAAGACATGGCTTGGAACCACAACCAACAAATCTCGGCTTGCTTGAACGGCTTTTTCTAAATCCGATTCAATGATCAAGCTTTCAGGGAAATCAACACCTGGTAAGAAGGCATGGTTAGCTCGGTCTGCTTCTAGGCGAGCCATGTGCTCTGGCTCGTGTCCCCAAAGGACAACGTTCGCGCCGTTACGAGCGAGTGAGATCGCCAAAGAGGTGCCGTATGAGCCTGCGCCAATCACAGTCATTGCGATGTCTTTACCGTAAGCATTGTTTGTATTTGCTTGTGTCATGCTACCGCCTAATTGTCTTGCTACTAGTAGAATCTAGTTCCTAATCGTCAAATTTTACGCCTTCTGGCGATTAGGAACTAGGAACTTTTGTCAGAAATAAAAAATGCACATTGCATCGAATGGTAGACGCTCTGTGCATTTTATTTGAGTCGGTGACGTCAGCACTGTGGCTATTCGTCACTTATAAAACGTGAATTACGCTTCAGCTTCGCCTTGTTGAGCTTGCTGTTGTAGGTAGTTCATGAATAGCGCGTCAAAGTTTACTGGCGCTAGGTTCAGTTGAGGGAACGTACCTTTAACGACTAGGCTTGAGATAGTTTCACGAGCGTATGGGAATAGGATGTTCGGGCAGAATGCGCCTAGGCAATGTGCAAGTTGACCAGCTTCCATTTGTTCAGCAGTGAAGATACCACCTTGTTGAACTTCACATAGGAACGCAGTCTCTTCTTCGTTCTTCACAGTAACGGTTAGGCGTAGAACAACTTCGTAAACGCCTTCACCAAGCTCACGGCTTTGAGTGTCTAGGTCTAGTTTAACGTCTGGGTTCCACTCTTTCTGGAAAATTACTGGAGAGTTCGGCGCTTCAAAAGAAACGTCTTTTAGGAAGATGCGTTGAATTGCGAAGTTTTGTTGTGCGTCTTGAGGTGCTGCTTCAGCCATTTTTTAATCCTTAAATCAATATTTGTTGAGCCTAGAAACGTCTAAGCTCAGAAAACTGGTATGTCCTGAGACTAACTGAGCCAATCTACCTTGACTAGATGAAGCGTGTATTACGTGCAAAGCGTCACAACTTAGTGCTCCAACTGCTTTCAATTTGCTCAGTTTTTTGTCCGCGAGGCTTGGTAAAAGCGCGTTTAAACGCGAACTTTCGTTCTTGCCACGTTCCTACTTCTTACCGCGAACTAACGGCAGGTTCGCTTCGTTCCACGCAATCAAACCATTTTTTAGTAGGCTCACGTTTTCGAAGCCAGCTTTTACTAGTAGGTTTGCGCTTTCTTGAGCGGTCTGTCCTGTCTTACATACAACAATGATTGGGTCTGATTTGTGGTTTTCAAGGCTACCCAAGTTACCCGCTTTGATGTCTGACGGTAAAATGTGAAGTGAGTCGGTGATATGACCTTTTTTGAACTCGTCTTTGGTACGGATATCCACTACAACGCCGTTTTCACGGTTCATAAGATGAGTCAGTTGGTTTACGTTGATTTCTTTGTATGCGGCTGTCGCTGATTTCACGATGTTCATGATAAAGGCGACAAGAAGACCTACCCAAACCAAAGATAGAATCATGTTCTGTTGGAAAAATTCAATGTACTCTTGCATGTCTTGAGCTCTTACGCTGTTGGCGGAAAAATAAAGCAGGAGTATAGCGAGGTTACGGCTCTTAGGCGAGAGGGTTAAAATTTTCTAACGAATAATTGAGATCTCTATAAACCCGTTATGCCCTTACTATCCGTACATTTCGCTCTGGTAGCTTGATTGCCTTGGCCTATTGGACTTATCGGTTTAAGTGACTTCTGTTTTACTGAGAAAAGAGAACAATAGGTATTAACCCATCTTGTTTGATGTTGCTTTAAATTAGCGCTGTTTCAAGTGCAAAAATAAGAATGAGAAGCGTAAGAAAACCGAACTTAGACTGGGGTGTACAAAGCGTATTAGAAATGACTATGCTTGTGGAACACGATTGTCGGCACTGACTCGTTGTTCGCTTAACTTGTAAGATAGCAACAATAAATCGCAAACATTATTTGATCTTAACCTACAGTTTTGGTTAAAAAGTGTAGTAAAATTACGCTAGTTTTGTTTCAAGGTTAGATAGGGCAGCGAGGCCCTACGCCAAAAGTTACTTAAATTTGATGAGGTCATCACTATGTCAGCTAAGAAGCCACTGGCTCTAGTTATCCTTGACGGTTACGGTTACCGTGAAGACACAGCAAGTAACGCAATTGCGAATGCGAAAACACCAGTAATGGATGCTCTGATTGCGAATAACCCACACACATTAATCTCTGCTTCAGGCATGGATGTTGGCCTTCCTGATGGTCAAATGGGTAACTCTGAAGTTGGTCACACTAACATTGGTGCAGGCCGCGTTGTATACCAAGACCTGACTCGTATCACTAAATCAATTGCGGATGGTGAGTTCGAAGAAACGCCTGCGCTAGTTGAAGCTATCGACTCTGCAGTGAAAGCTGAAAAAGCAGTACACATCATGGGCCTGATGTCTCCAGGCGGTGTTCACTCTCACGAAGACCACATTTACGCTGCAGTTGAAATGGCAGCGGCGCGTGGCGCAGAGAAAATCTACCTACACTGCTTCCTAGACGGCCGTGACACACCACCACGTAGTGCTGAAAACTCACTACAACGTTTCCAAGACCTATTTGCGAAACTAGGTAAAGGCCGCGTTGCTTCTCTAGTAGGTCGTTACTACGCAATGGACCGTGACAACAACTGGGATCGCGTCCAAGTTGCTTACGATCTTCTAACTCAAGCTAAAGCTGAGTTCACAGCAGAAACGGCAGTTGCAGGTCTAGAAGCGGCTTACGCTCGTGAAGAAAACGACGAATTCGTTAAAGCAACAACTATCAAAGCGGAAGGTCAAGAAGACGCAATCATGCAAGATGGTGATGCGGTTATCTTCATGAACTACCGTGCTGACCGTGCACGTCAAATCACTCGTGCATTCGTTCCTGCGTTTGACGGCTTTGAGCGTGCAGTATTCCCAGCAATCAACTTTGTGATGCTGACTCAATACGCGGCTGATATCCCTCTAGCTATCGCATTCCCACCTGCGTCTCTAGAAAACACTTACGGTGAGTGGCTATCTAAACAAGGTCAAACTCAGCTACGTATCTCTGAAACAGAGAAATACGCACACGTGACTTTCTTCTTCAACGGTGGTGTTGAGAACGAATTCGAAGGCGAAGAGCGTCAGTTGGTTGCTTCTCCAAAAGTTGCAACGTACGACATGCAGCCTGAAATGAGCTCTCCAGAACTAACAGAGAAGATGGTTGCGGCTATCAAATCAGGTAAGTTCGATACCATCATCTGTAACTACCCGAACGCAGATATGGTTGGTCACACTGGCGTTTATGAAGCGGCTGAGAAAGCAATCGAAGCTCTAGATGAAAGCGTGGGTAAAGTGGTTGAAGCAATCAAAGAAGTTGGCGGTCAACTATTGATCACTGCGGACCACGGTAACGCAGAAATGATGATCGACCCTGAAACTGGCGGCATCCACACTGCTCACACTAACCTACCAGTGCCTCTAATCTATGTAGGTGACAAAGCGGTTGAATTCAAAGAAGGCGGTAAACTGTCTGACCTTGCACCAACCATGCTTTCTCTAGCTGGTCTAGAAATCCCAGCAGAAATGACGGGTGAAGTATTAGTTAAATAAATAATTAACTAACGGCTCCGAATGACAAAAGCCCGAGTTTAAACTCGGGCTTTTTTGTATCTGGCAATAAGGGCTGGTCTGTAAGGTTACTGAACCAAAATGCCCGCACCAATCACAGCTAGGGCTGCGCCCAACCATGCAAATCGGTTTGGTCGGCGTTTAGTGTAAATCCAGAGCAGTGGTAGCAACATAATTGGCGTGGTTGAAGATAGAAGTGCAACCATACCTACATTTCCTTCTTGCAGTGCGTATAAGATTAGCGTCATGCCGACGGCCATCGCCAAGAAACCATTAAGGGCAGTAATACCAAATATGCGCCAAGTAATGTGTTGCGTCGAGCGAGCGACTTTGACTCCTAGAATTAACAACATGCTGTGGGCGAAAAAGGCACTGATCATTCGAATAGCAGAAGCCGCAACTGGGTCAATACTGGTTTGCATTACTGGCTTGGCGATGATGCCGCCCAATGCTTGGCACATTGCTGCGGTTAAGCCAAGTCCAATACCCACCCAGATGTTACCTTTAATGTCTTCCAAGACGTTATTCACTTGACCTCTTCGGCCAAAGAATATCGCCATCACCACGCCGCTAAATACCAATGATGCGCCCAGTAGTTCTATTGTGGTCATGACTTCGCTAAATAAGAAGTAGCCCAAGATGGCAGAGAACACGGCGTGGCAAGAGAAGAGTAACCCGGCTTGTCTTGGCCCCATACGATTCAAACACGCGAATAGAGCGGTATCGCCAATAAAAATACCAATCAGTCCTGAGGCCATCATTGGCGTTACATGTTCCCAAGAAACCGTTAACCAGCCGCCAGTTATCCAGGCCATTGTTGATAAGATCACGGCTGTGCAGCCCATACGCCAGCGGCTGTAAGAAAATGCGCCTAGGTGTTGTGCAGGAATGACCGAAATTAGGCTAGAAACTGCCCACAGAAAAGCGGCGCATAAAGCAAGCCATTCGTAACCCATGATGTGTCGACGTCCTTGTAGAGTAGAGGAGTCTTAATATGCACGAAATTTATGGGATGTAAAAGCCGCTCTGTAAGGGCAGTAGCTGGAGAGCAGCTCCATGACAACACGCTTTTTCATGGAGCTCTTCGATTAAAACAGTACCAAAACTGCGCCATACACGATAATTAGACCAATCAAACCGAGAATCAGGCCTACTTTCGCCATGTCTTTGTTCTCGATGAGGCCTGTTGAATAAGCCAAAGAGTTTGGTGGTGTGGAAACCGGTAAGATCATGCCAAGTGATGCGGAGAAGGCGACGACAACCAGTAAACCTTGTAGGCCACCAACCGCAATAAGGCTTGGCATGGATGTACCAATAGCGGCAGCAATAGGCATCAATAAGTTTGCCGTTGCGGTATTAGACATAAAGTTCGCCATTAACCAGCACACTACCGATAGGGCTAAAACAACGGCAAATGGTGATAGCAGGCTGTAATCAATAGCGTGCGCTAATGCTTCGGCTAAGCCTGTTTTGTCTAAGGCAATACCAATTGCTATACCACCGGCAACCAGCCATAAAACATCCCAGTTAATTAGCTTGAGCTCTTCTTTTCCCATAATGCCCGTTAACGTGAACACTGCTAGTGGGATAATCGCGACAACATATGTATTCATGCCATGCACTTTCGTTGTCATCCAAAGCAAAATGGTTAGTGCAAAAGTGATGTAGACGACGATCGCACGCCAGCTCTTTTTGAATGTACCATCTAGCTTTAGTTTCATTTCTGGTTCGCTAGACGGAAACAGCTTTTGCAACAAGAACCAAGCTACAGTAAGTTGTACCAACACAAAGGGTAGACCCATTGTCATCCACGATAGGAAGTCTATCGCGTTTTCTCCAGTGAGATATTGAAGCGCTATCGCATTAGGTGGCGTGCCTATCGGAGTCGCAATGCCGCCTGTATTCGCTGCAATTGGAATACACAACACCAGTGCTTTAATGCCTAAATCCCCTTTAGGTGCTGAAGCGACGATGGGGCCAAGCAGGGCTAGCATCATCACGGTCGTGGCAGTATTGGACATAAACATTGAAAAAACGGCGGTAATTAACATCAAGCCCAGCATGATGAACTTAGGTTGTGTGCCGAATGGTTTTAATAGAACTCGGGCGAGGTTGTTGTCGAGCTCGTATTTGGAAGCCGCAATCGCGAGAGCAAAACCACCCATAAAAAGAATAATGATCGGTGAAGAGAAGGCCGAGAAAATATCGGTGTAAGCAATTAACTCTCCTAAATCATGCCCCGCTGGTGGATTGCGAAATAGATGCAAACCTTTATCCGATATCATGATCAGTTCAAGAGCGATAATAAGAATGGACGTAGCAAAAACGGGAACCGGCTCGAGAACCCAAAGTAGGGCAGCAAGAAGAAAAATAGCTAACAGGCGATGCTGAATTAAAGTGAGATCGTCAATAGGAATAGCATCGATCGGCATCATCAAAACACCGAGCGGAATTAAAAAGCACACCAGCAATTTCGCCAACGTGTTTACACTCATCTTTGGCATTGGCTGCCCCTCTAAATATTCATTCTAAGCGCAGGATAATTGATTGTGGAATGAGGGTCTTAGAGGCAGGTATGAGTTTGAGAAATAGAGGCTAAATTTCGAACGGAGTTTTGCTTTTTATCAATAAAAAGAGCCCTTAATAAAGGGCTCTTTAACGGTGTTTTACTTATTTTTTCAAGGCGTAAGGTGTGCCCATAACGGTTGGCTTACCGTTTTCCATGCTTGCGTCAAACTCAATCGCGTCTTTGGCAAACAGGTTAATAACAGTAGAACCCAGTTTGAAGCGGCCCATCTCTTCGCCTTTTTTCAAGAGCACGGCCTTGTCACTCTCTGCTGGGTAATCCCATTTGTAGACAGTGTTTCCACGAGGCGGAGTGATAGTGCCAGCCCATACTTGCTCAATGCTACCAACAATTGTCGCACCAACAAGCACCTGTGCCATTGGACCAAACTCAGTATCGAAGATACACACCACACGCTCGTTACGAGCAAATAGGTTCGGTACGTTTTCTGCTGTCAGAGGGTTTACTGAGAACAGGTCACCTGGTACGTAAATCATTTGGCGCAGAGTGCCGTCACATGGCATGTGTACACGGTGGTAATCGCGCGGAGATAGATACAATGTGGCAAAAGAACCATCTTTAAATTCGTCCGCTAAATTCGCGTCACCGCCCAGCAATTCTTGCGCTGAGAAGTGATGACCTTTTGCTTGGATAAGTTGACCATCTTCAATAGGGCCAAACTGGCTAACACAAGCGTCGGCTGGATGAGTGATGACGTTTTCGCCTTCAGAAATTGGGCGTGCGCCTTCTTTTAGCTCACGAACGAAAAACTCGTTGAACGTTTTAAAATGCTTAGGATCTGAGTGCTTTGCCTCATCCATATTCACATTGTATTGTTTGATAAACCAACGAATAACTGCTGTTGTTAGACCGCCAGCTTTTGCTGAAGCCAGTTTACCCATTAGGCGAGTGAGGCCGTGTTGTGGGATCCAGTACTGCAGTCCAACTTTAAACTTGTCCATCTTTAATTCCGATACTTCTGTTAGATTCGCGCTTTAGGGCGCGTGATGTTACTGAAATTTAATTTGCTTGTCAGTATTAGGTGAAGACTTTTTACACAGTTACAGCCTTAACTCAATTACAGATCGGCTTTTTTATTACGTGAATACTGACGATTTGCTTTGTTTTCAACCATGCTTTCCAAAATACGATGATAGTTTTCAAAGCGAGTTTCGTTAATTTCCCCGTTCTCGACAGCTTCGCGTAGAAGGCAGCCTGGGTCATCATTGTGTTTACAATCTCGGAACTTGCAACCGCCTAAATATGGTCGAAATTCAACGAATGCTTTTGTTACTTCTTCTGCTTCCAAATGCCAAAGACCAAATTCACGTACTCCAGGTGAGTCGATCAAATCGCCACCCGTTGGAATGTGGTATAAACGTGCAGCCGTCGTGGTGTGTTGGCCCAAGCCAGAGTTCTCAGAGACTTCGCCTTCTTCCACTTCGCTCTCTAGTTCCGGCATTAACGCGTTGACTAAGCTGGATTTCCCTACGCCTGATTGACCAACAAAGATATTAATTCGGTCACGCAGCAGGGTTTCTAGTTCAGCAATGCCTTCTCCAGACTTCTTGCTGACCAGAAGCACTTTATAGCCAATGCGTTCATATTCTTTGAGCCATTCTTCATACATTGCACGGTCATCGGCTTCTAGAAGGTCGACTTTATTTAAGACCAACAATGGCGCAATATTCAGTGTTTCTGATGCAACGAGATAGCGGTCAATAATATTTAGCGATAGCTCTGGTAATACCGAAGAGACAATGACCATTTGATCAATATTGGCTGCAACGGGTTTTAGGCCATCGTAATAATCTGGACGAGTGAGCACTGAAGAGCGAGGTTCTACCGCTTCAACAACACCAGAGATGCCCGCCATAGACTCCAATCCTTCGCGCCATAAAACACGATCGCCAGATACTAGAGACTCAATACCACGGCGGAGGTTACAGCGTTGAATTTCGCCTGTTTCAAGGTCTTCAATGTCCGCGTGCTGACCAAAACGAGTGATCACGAGACCTTGCTTGCTGGCGCCTAGCATGTTTTCATCCCACTGGATGGACTCTTCTTGCTTCTTCAAACGCTTTTGTTGGTTGCTACGTACGCGTCGCACCTGACCTTTGGTTAACTTTTTCTTCTTTGCCACAATTCTGTACTTTATGTGAATTTACTCAAATGGTTGAGCCGTACTCTTGGCTCCGTGTATGAGTATCGTGTTTCTCGTATTTTGAGGTATAGTACCTCTTTTATCGATAAACAAATAGGCGGCGTAACCATGTCCTTTAGCGATCAAAACCTAATTTGGGTTGATTTAGAGATGACAGGGCTTGATCCTGAAACGCACAAAATCATCGAAATTGCTTCTATTGTCACGGATAGCGAACTAAATATTTTGGCTGAAGGTCCAGTGTTAGCGATTCATCAGCCGGAAGAAGAACTGGCGAAAATGGACGACTGGTGTACTAACACGCATACGGCAAGCGGTTTGGTGGAGCGCGTTCGAAACAGTCAAATCTCAGAACAAGACGCAGTCGCACAAACCATTGAATTTTTAGAAAAATGGGTGCCAAAAGGGGCGTCGCCAATATGTGGTAACAGCATTGGGCAGGATCGTCGCTTTTTATACAAGCATATGCCTGAGTTGGAAGAGTTCTTCCATTACCGATATGTTGACGTTAGTACTCTTAAAGAACTAGCACGTCGCTGGCAACCTGAGGTGCTAAATGGGTTCACAAAACAGGGAACACATTTGGCCTTGGACGACATTCGTGAGTCCATCGCAGAACTTAAGTACTATCGAGGTACTATTTTCAAGATTTAACTGTTAAGGTTGCGATCCAAATTGTTGTAATTTATATCGCTTTTGATTGCTTTTTCGTCGTTCAGTAAAAAAATAAAGTTTTTTTGAAGGAAGGACTTGCATCACAAAAAAATGCTCTTATAATTCGCAGCCCTAAACAGCGGAAACGTTGTTGATGCGACACTAGCTCAGTTGGTAGAGCGCAACCTTGCCAAGGTTGAGGTCACGAGTTCGAACCTCGTGTGTCGCTCC